>URUZ01000136.1 GCA_900551225.1 uncultured Clostridium sp. | reverse complement strand
GGCCCCGCAACCCCAATATTAACCACAGCAAGTCCAGCATTAACTGTTACATTATCATTTAATCGCACATCTCCATTCGTAACATTTCTCAAAGTAAAGCTAAGGCCTGCGGTCACATCGAGAATGGCAAAGCCGGATATCTCCCCGGTTTTGATCCCGCTTCCAGCGGTGTAATAAACTGGTTGAGTATCATTGGTTACAATAGCAAAACTGGGACCCGATGTTCCGAGGCTGGTTTTTGTCACAACGAACCAGGACACATAATACTTGCCTTCCTGGGCAAATGTAAATGTGCTGTCAGCCGGATTATAGATTACGTTTGGGTCATCATTTAGAATTGTCTCGTTGAAAAAAACTACATTGCCCGATAAAATAAAATCAGCAATTGTATTTTGAAGTTGTAAACCTGAATCAAACATACGATCACCATCCAAAATTTCTTTTAGGGAGAATATATTAAAAATGGACTAAAAGGCCAGCTTAAAAATGACTATATTGGCCTGTACAGAGTTAGCTGCATATCGGACTTCACACCCGCTCACATTTACGATTGTGATTGTCTTTGCCTCAGATTCCGTTGAAACCAGCGCAGAACCTGAGACCTGACTGGTTACTAGCGGTGAGGCGCTTGCCGCAAACAGAACATTGTCAACAAACACGGCAAATTCAACATTTGCAGAATACTCTGTACCGTCAACAGCAACCCACCATGAGATATAATAATGATTGTTCGGAGGCAGTATAAATTCGCCGGTCTGCTGGTTATAGGCAATATCGCGGCTTAACTTGTTTATGTCCGTATCAAATCGAATATTGTGGTTATTACCTGTCAGAACTCTGGCCGCTCCCTGGAGTTGAAGCTGGATTCCAGCCGGAGTACCCTGGGGGCGCGGCGCGGGGGGACATGCAGGGCAGCAGCGTTTACCGCACTTGCAGGCCTGGCAGTCACAGCACTGCAGAACGCCGCTATTCCATTTGTAATTATCGTTACCCCTTAGCATAATGATGTTCCTTTCCTGTTAATCTGCAAATGATTGCAGTAGACATGCATACATATCTATGCCATTGTATGCTTGGGAGTTTTCTTTGTTACCGGCCCATCTGTTTTACATTGCCAGCTATTTCTGCTATAATAACCGCGGCAAGGCGCCGGACACTCATTTTTGTGCAGATAATGAGAGGACGGATTGTCCAATAAGAATTATGATAAAGGAGACCAAACATATGGACTGGATTAAGCGGCTGAACCAGGTTGTGGACTATATAGAAATGCACCTGCTGGAGGGTATTGATTATGATGAGCTGGCCAGAATTATGTGCTGCTCCACTTATCATTTCCAGCGTATGTTCGCATTTATGAACAATGTTTCACTGTCTGAATACATACGCCGCAGGAAAATGTCCCTGGCAGCTGCGGATCTGCAAAACGGATACAAGATCATTGATGCAGCAATAAAATATGGCTATGCTTCACCTACAGCCTTCAGCAGGGCGTTTCAGAACATCCATGGCATTGCTCCGTCCAAAGCAAAGGAAAAAGGGGTATTGCTGAGAAGTTATCCGCCCATCTGCTTTGAGCTTGTAATCAAAGGCATGGAAGAATTAAATTACAGAATTGAAAACAAAGCGGCGTTTCCAGTTATAGGGATCTCCAGACCCCTGGATTATGACATTGAGAACAATTTTAAAACCGTGCCGGATATGTGGAACCGGGCGGCAGCCGACGGTACTCTGTCAAGCTTACTGGCGCTGAAGAACGGTGAGCCGGACGGGCTGCTGGGGATCAGCGCCTGCGGCAGCCGCAAAGAATGGAATTATTACATCGCCGTGCCATCCACCTCAGCTGCGCAGCCTGGCTTTGAAACCTATCAGATTCCGGCATCAATGTGGGCGGTTTTTACAGGCAGAGGCACCAACAAGACCTTGCAGGACCTGGAGCGGCGGGTAATCACGGAGTGGCTTCCATTTTCTGGGTATGACTATGGCGATACCCCGGATATTGAGTATTACATACGTCCAGATCCCCAAAATGCAGAATTTGAATATTGGTTTCCCATTAAACATAAGAAGGAGTGACAGTCAATGGCAGTGTCCAATATAAAGGCGGTTTTCCAATGTGATGTACAGACTTTATGGAATATCGTAACTGATCTGAGGAAATGTTCATGGCGCAGTGATCTAAGCAGAATTGAGATTTTAAGCAGGGAGCAGTTTGTGGAATACACAAAAGAAGGCTATGCAACCACATTCACCGTTACACTGCAGGAGCCATTCCGCCGCTGGGAATTTGACATGGAAAATGATGTCATGAGCGGACACTGGACCGGCGTGTTTGCGCAGGAACAAGGCGGCACAACTATTGATTTTACAGAAAATGTAACTGCCAAAAAGCTGCTGATGAAGCCCTTTGTCAAGCCCTATCTGAAAAAGCAGCAGGCGGCATATATCAGGGACCTGAAAAACGCACTGGAGACCCGCCTATGAACTGCCAGGAGATACTCAGAGAGCTCCATGAAAATGCCTCTGAGGCATACAGGGCCAATGTGGTGCGGATGGGAATCCCGGAGGAGCTCAGTATGGGCGTCCCAACTCCTGTTATCCGCAGGCTATCCAGGTCCATCGGCGTGTCCCATGAGCTGGCTTTCGAATTGTGGAGGACAGGATATCACGAAGCAAAATTACTGGCAGTCCTGCTGTTTGACCAAAAGAAGATCACTGCTGAAGATGTGGAATATCTGATATCTGAGACTGCCTCCTGGGATCTGTGCGACCACCTGTGCAAAGGGCTTATCATTAAGCTGAAAGACTATGAAACATTTATTACAGCGTGGATTGACTCGCCCCATATCTATGAGAAACGGGCGGCATTCACCCTCATTGCTTCCGCTGCGATTCACAAGAAGGCCATATCTGACCTACAGCTGGAGGAATATCTCAACCTGATCCGCGAACACTCCCAGGAGGAGCATGAGCACGTCCGAAAGGCCGTTTCCTGGGCTTTGCGGGAGATTGGAAAAAGAGATTTCAACTTCAACGAAAAGGCCCTGTTGCTGGCTTATGAATTAAAAGAACACGGTAATAAGGCTCAGGTTTGGATTGCGAAGGACGCGGTCAGGGAGCTTGAGAATTTAGTTAAAACACCGGGGCGGAAGCGGCTTATATCAGCTGACTCACAGATGGGCCGCAGCATGTGATACATGGACTGTCTGCCATTATGGCTTATGATTAAGGTATACCCAACAACAAAGGCGGCTTTGATTGCTCAAAGCCGCCCTTTTCATACCGGTGAAACCCGCCGGATTCATATATTATTCTGTCAACCCAGCCATCAGCGGTCCCAGGGTCTCCCTGGAAGCGTCCTTCTGGTCGATAATCCCCATGATCCTGCCCTCGAACATAACCATAATCCGGTCTGACAGTTCGATCAGCTCATCCAGCTCAGTGGATACCATCAGCACCGCGGTGCCCCGGTCCCTCTGGCCCATGATCTGTGACTGGATATACTT
This sequence comes from uncultured Clostridium sp., assembly GCA_900551225.1. Lineage (GTDB taxonomy): Bacteria > Bacillota > Clostridia > Lachnospirales > Lachnospiraceae > Enterocloster. Next base: position 8,353 of record URUZ01000136.1, on the reverse strand, counting down.
GGTGGCGCCGATGTCCAGTCCGCGGGACGGATGGACTGCCACCAGCAGGTTGGGCGTGCGATCCAGCTCGCGTCCTACCACGAACTTCTGCTGGTTGCCGCCGGAGAGGTTGATGGCCTTCTCCTTGATGGTGGGTGTCTTTACCCTGAACATGTCGCAGATGTTCTTGCTGTGTCCTGCGATCCACTTCCAGTTAAGGAAGTTGTGGAGGGAGAACAGCTTTCTGTCGTAGCTGACCAGGATCAGGTTCTCCTCAATGGACATGGAGCCAACCATGCCGTACTTGTGGCGGTCCTCAGGAATGTGGGATACATCCAGGTTCAGGATCTGTTTGGGGTTAAAATGGGTGGTGTCCACCCCGGTGATGGTGATCTTGCCGCTGCTGGCCTGGCGCAGGCCTGTGATACACTGCACCAGCTCGGACTGGCCGTTGCCGTCCACACCGCACACGCCCAGGATTTCGCCGCCCTGGACGGAGAAGCTCACATCCTTTAACATGGGAAGCCCACGGTCGTTGTTGCAGCACAGGTCCTCCACCCTCAGCCGCTCGCCCCGCAGGTTTAAGGGCTTCTTATCTGTCTTTAACTCCACCTCACGGCCTACCATTAAGTTGGCCAGCTCCTGGCGGTTGTGCACCTCGCTGATCTCCACGGTGGCAGCCAGCTTGCCCAGGCGCAGCACGGTGCAGCGGTCGCAGATCTTCATGATCTCGTTGAGCTTGTGGCTGATGAAGATTACCGTGTGTCCCTCGCTGGTCAGCTTATTCATCATGTCAAAGAGGCCGTCCACCTCATCCGGCGTCAGCACGGCGGTGGGCTCATCCAGGATCAGCAGCTTGGCATCCCTGTACAGGGCCTTCAGGATCTCCAGGCGCTGCTGCTGGCCCACGGACAGCTGCTCCACGCGCATCCAGGGGTCAATCTCCATGTTATAGCGTTTCCCAAGCTCAGTAAAACGCTGGGCCGCTGCCTTTAAGTCCAGCACAGCCTTGTTGTCGTTCAGACCCAAAATCACGTTCTCAATTACTGTCAGGGCGGGAATCAGCATGAAATGCTGATGCACCATTCCGATGCCCAGTGCAATGGCCTGCTTGGGGTCCTGAATGTTCACAGGCTTGCCGTCGAAGTAGATCTCTCCCTCATAAGAATCGTACATGCCGTACAGGCAGTTCATCAGTGTTGATTTGCCGGCGCCGTTCTCGCCCAGCAGCGCGTGTACTTCACCTTTTCTGATGTTTAAGTTCACGTCTTCATTTGCCACCACAGAAGCAAACCGTTTGGTGATATGCTTCATCTCTAAGATATATTCAGACATCCTTCTCCCTCCCTATTCTTTTCTGTAGGCAACGCCGCTGCACGCAGGCTTGTTGCTGCGCTTGGCGAACATACACAGGGCCACAATGGTGATGAGGTAGGGCAGCATATTGAGGAACTGGTAGTATCCGCCCAGGCTGGTGGTCAGCAGGCGGTACTTCAGTGCATCGGCTGCGCCGAACAGCAGGGCTGCCAGCAGAACCGTCTTGGGAGAGTAGTTTCCGAATACGCACACTGCCAGGGCCATGAAGCCCTTGCCGCTGACCATGCCCTCGGTGAAGGAGGACAGCTGGCCCATGGATACAAAGGAGCCTGCCAGGCCTGCCATCATGCCGGAGAAAAGCACGGCGCCGTAGCGGATGCGGAACACATTGATGCCAACGGTATCGCAGGCCTTGGGGTATTCGCCCACTGCGCGGACCTTCAGGCCGATGTTGGTGCGCTGCAGCACGAACCAGCACAGCGGCACACAGACAAATGCAAAGTATACAGGAAGGGACCAGTTAAACAGAACATTTCCGGCCACGGGAATCTTGGAAAGTCCCGGGATCGGCAGGTTGGTATAACCGCTGACCTTGGCGCCGTTTAACAGGAGTCGGTTCAGAGTGATTGTGAAGCCTCCGGCAAAAATGTTGAAGGCAGTACCCACTACAATCTGGTTGGAGCGCAGTGTGATGGTGAAGAATGCGAAGATCAGGGACATCACCAGCCCGCCAAAGATAGCGGTCAGAGCGCCTATAAATGAGGAACCGCTGAGGGAAGCGCCCACACAGCCCAGCAGTGCGCCGATCAGCATGATGCCCTCTGTTCCTATGTTTACAATACCTGCCCGCTCACTGAATACCAGTCCCAGCGCGGCCAGAAGCAGTGGTGTTGCAGTTCGGATATCCGCAGTGAGAAAGTTAGTAATCATATCAACCATTGCTAGTACCTCCTGTTGCTTTATGAGATTTGCCCGGAATCAGGGATTTTCCGGTTCTGCCAAACCAGACAAACAGCTCACGGCTGACAGCAAAGATGATAATCATACCCTGGATCATGTAGATGGACGCTGAGGGAACCTTGGCCAGAAGCTGCATCTTCACGCCGCCGGCATTTAACGCTCCGAACAGGATACCGGATACAATGATTCCCAGCGGATGACATCCGCCCAGCAGGGCAACAGCCACACCGCTGAATCCGAAGTTGTTGGAGAAGCCCTCGGTCAGGAAATACTGGAGTCCGATGATATTGATGGTTCCGCCCAGACCTGCGAATCCGCCTGCGATGAACATGGACATCAGGGAGTTGACGGGAATGTTCATGCCTGAATAGCGGCCGGCGTTGGGGTTCATGCCGATTACGCGCATCTCATATCCGCGGGTAGTCTTCCACATGAAGATGTAATACACAACCACAGCCAGCAGGGCCAGGATGATGCCGAAATGGAGCCTGGTCTGAGGAAGGATAATGGGCAGCTTTACCGCTTCCACCACTGATGGCATACGGGGAGCCGCGCCCGGCGTCATATCTTTAAAAGGAGGATTGGTTACACAGTAGCTGACGAATTCTAATGCAATATAGTTCAGCATAATGGTGGTTATTAACTCACTGGCGCCAAACTTCATCTTCAGAACAGCTACGATCAGGCCCCACAGAGCGCCGCCGATGAAGCCGCACAGCAGAACCAGGATAATATGTAATACGGGAGGAAGTCCCTGGATGTGGGCTCCCACCATGGAACCGCAGATGGCTCCCATGTATAACTGCCCTTCCGCGCCCAGGTTAACGAGGCCGCACCGAAGCGCGATGGCATAGCTTAACGCTGTAAAGATCAGCGGAGTAGTCTGAATCAATGTTTCGGCAATGGAGTTCTTGCTGCCGAAGGCGCCTTTTAAAAGGCTTGAATACGCTTTTCCCACATCATAGCCCATTGCAGACATGATAATCGCACCCAGAATCAGTGCAACTAAAATGGAGGCCAGGGGGAAACTTATGTCTTTTAATTTGTTAAGATTCCGTTTTTGCATATCAACCCTCCGAAATATGTTCACTTTTAATTTTTAAACAAGGCTGCCAGAAACAAAATCGCTCTGAACAGCCTTGAATGTCACTACATTTAAGTTGTGCTATTTAGATATGCGGTTTACTGGAGAGAAATTTCGATTTCGCCCTTAGCCATCTTGTCAATGGTCTCCTGCAGTCTGGCCTTTGCTTCGTCACTTGCCTTGGTGCCCATCCAGTCAGTTGCATATACAACACCCTTGTTGGCGCCGTAGGTCTCAACTTCAGTTGCCTTTAACTCGCCCTTCATGAAGGCGTCAAAGGTAACGTCAAAAGCGATGGCTACATCTTTAACGATGATCAGCTCAGTTGCTGTGGGAGCGGAGGTCTCCTGTCCAAGGCCGCAGCCGATTGCCATAACGCCCTTTTCCTCGCCTGCTTCCATGATGCCGGTGCTGGCGTCATTGGCCATGGGAGCGATTACGTCGGCGCCGCCCTCGATAATGGAGATAGCGGTCTCTTTAGCCTGGTTAACGTCAGTGAAGCTGCCGGTGTTGATGCGCTGTGCTTCTACTTTTAAGCCGTAAGTAGCATTTACATAGTCAACGCCCTGCTGGAATCCGGAGGAGCCCAGTTTGATGGGGTTGATTTCCTGTCCGCCTACGAAACCAACTTTGCCGGTCTCTGTGATCAGGGCAGCTGCCACGCCCTGCAAGAAGCCCTGCTCCTCATCTGCGATACGAACAGAGATGAAGTTGTCCGTGATAGCGGTGCCGTTGATCTGTACGAACATGGTATCCGGGAAATCCTTGGCTACGGGTGTGCAGTAGTCCTGATAGGAGTTGGTGGTCAGATATACCAGGTTGTAGCCCTCGGAAGCGTATGTACGTGCAGCTTCTGCTGCGTCGGTGTCGCTGACATTCTCCATGTAGGAAGTCTCAGCGCCTAACTTCTCGATGTTCATTAAGCCGTTGTACTGTGTCTCATTCCAGTTGCCGTCGTTGATGGCTCCGCCGAAAATAGCTGCTACCTTGTAGGAAGAAGCATCTCCGGAGGGGGCTGCTGTGTCTGCCGCAGCTGTGGTCTCGCCGTCTGCTGCCGCAGCGGTTGTGGACTCAGCCGGTGCCTCTGTTGCTGCTGCGGTTGTCTCCTTGGCTCCGCCGCCGCAAGCGGTAAGGGCTGTCACTGACATTGCCATTACCAACATCATTGCTGTGAGTTTTTTCATAGTTCCTCTCCTTTAAAGTGGATTATTTATTTAGAGCGTTATGCTTTAAATACTTGGGTTGCAGATACTTGCCAGCTGGGCTTTCACCGCTTCTCTGGCTGTGTTGAAATAGGTGTTCAGGTCAAATGCATCTGTGTCGATCAGATACTGAAGGGTAGCACCCTCCATCAGGGATACGAACATGGCCGCGCACAGATCCAGCTGTGTCTCCTCCGCGCCGGGGGCGTAGGGCCGCAGGATATCCTTGATGTCGCAGCGCCAGTTCTTAAAGGATCTGCGGAATTCCCGCCTGATGTCCTCGTCGCTGCGGGCCTGGACCCAGAAATCGATCTCCGCATAGTCGTATTTCGTCATGTTGAGTATAAATTCTGTTTTCTGCCCTATAAACACATTCAGCTGGGCATCCAGGGAATCATCCGCCTCCTCTTCCAGGGAGTTTCTGATTTCGATGCACTTGTTCAGCACTTTTTTCTGAACTGCCAGCAGCAGTTCGCGTTTTGACCGGAAATAATAGTGGATGTTGGACTGGAATAGGTTTGCCCGCTCGGCGATCAGGCGCAAGCGTGTACCGCTGATTGCTTTATCTTCGATTACATCCAGTGCAGCCTCCAAAATAACCTCTTTTGTGGGCTCTTCTTTACATAAAACATGATCCGGCATTTGCGCCTCCTTCGATATGATAGTACAAGGAGATATGATGTTAAATGGAATTTTGTCAATTGACCAAATTCCTAAGGGTATTATACCCAAATGTACCTATCATTGTCAATACATTCACGAAATATGATGCGCTATAAAAGTGTTACAATAAATTTAGTAAAAATGACCAAAATATAGTGAATGTACCTGAAAAGGAGCCATTCTATACAGAATAGCTCCTTTGACAGCTGGAAAACAGCACAAATTATAGTTCCTTAGGAACCAGAACACCGCCATTTATCTCATAGACCACATCAGCCGTGTGCTGGATAAAGGTCCGGTCATGGCTGACGGCCAGAAGGGTTCCGTCATAGCTTCTCAGAAGCCGTTCCAGGCCCTCCATGGTGTAGATATCCATGTGGTTGGTGGGTTCATCCAGAACCAGGAAGTTGCAGCCCGACACCAGCACCTTGGCCAGGGCGGTCTTTACCCGCTCACCGCCGGACAGCACGGACACCCGTTTCTCCGTATCCAGCCGGCTCATATAGAGATTGGCCAGCACGGCACGGCAGATGTGTTCCGGGAAGGCGGCGTCCGCCGTCACATTGGCCAGCACTGTTTTCCGTGGGTCCAGGGTGTCCTGGGTCTGGGAGAAATAGGCGGTTCTGGCCTCTGAGGTGATGAATGTACCCTCAGCGCCTGTCATCAGCGCGCCCACCAGCGTGGATTTACCGGCCCCGTTGCCGCCTGTGATAAAGGTGCGTTTGCCGGATTCCACCAGCAAGGTGGCATCGGCCAGCACCGTGTTCTCCCCGTAGGATACGGTGAGGCTGCGCACAGAGGCGGCATACCTGGCCCGGATCTTCCCCGCGTCCGGAAGCTTCATGGATACATTCGGCAGATCCGCCGGTTTTTCCTTCTTCTCCAGGTGTTCCATGCGGTTTAAAATGGCCTTGGAGTTGTTCTGGACGTGGCCCTGCTGGATGGCCGCCGTTCCCTTGTACAGCCGCGCCTCGCTGTTGCCCATATTTCTGGGCGCCTTTAACATCTGCTGCCCTTTGCGGGCCAGCTGGTCCGCGGCCAGGGCCAGCCTGCGCTTCTCGCTGGTATACTGCTGGTATTCAAACTCCTGGAAGTCCCGCTCTTTGTTCTTCTGCTGGAACCACTGGGAATAGTTGCCGTCAAAGACCCGCACCTTGCCGTCCTCCAGCTCCCAGATCTGGGTGCATACCCGGTCCAGCAGGGTCCGGTCGTGGGAGATCAGCAGGATGGCGCCGCGGTAACCTGCCATCATTTTCTCCAGCATTTTCACACCGTCCATATCCAGGTTGGTGGTGGGTTCATCAGCCAGCAGCAGGGGCGCATGCTGGGAAAATGCAGCCGCAATGGCCATGCGCGTCCGCTCGCCGCCGCTTTTGACGGCACTGTCCCGAAGCTGCATCTGGCTGATGAAGCGGCCGTCCGACTGTCCCACAGCCTCGCCGGTCTGAAGGATCTCACCGATCTGGCATTCCCGGCGGATCACACCCTCATCCGGTTCCATGCGCCCGCTTAAGATCCCCAGCAGCGTACTCTTGCCCGCTCCGTTTTTGCCGATAAGGCCGATGCGGTCCCCGTCCTGTATTTCCAGCCGTTCAATATCCAGCACCCGCTGGATTCCGTATTCTTTCTTCACATTTTGAGCGCTTAATAGCATAAAATCCCTCCTGACTCGCCCCTGAGCGCAGCGAAGGGGACTTACCTGACATCTCCCCTGAGTACAGACGGGGGATGTTCAAAAAACAGTTCGTTCAGCCTTCCTTCAGCCGGCAAAAGGCGGGGGATTTCCTGCGGATAATTGCCCATATATAAACAAAACGCCTGGACACACTGATCCAAACGTCGCTTGTTAAAAGCGGACGATCCGATAATGTCTGAACGAAATGAAACGCTGCACACAAACAACAGCTCTGGTTTGCATCAGAGACATGTTGATATTAACATGCTGCAATTCGATCAGTTATTGTACATTATTCGGATAGCCACCTTTCATATTTAAAGTTGCTATGATTATAGCCAAATACCGGATGGGTGTCAAGCACATTTCACGACAAAATAATTGTAATATAATGACAGGCCAATTGTAAAAAAGTGGTTGAAAGTGTTAGGCGAATTGCGTAGAATGACATACAGAGGGCTGCATTTTTACAGGAATATTTAAACCTGGACCCATTCTTCTGCGTCTTTAAGCATATAGAGTGGATTGGGGGTGCTGCGATGGACTTGAAGAAATGGCTGGAAATGCTTGTGAATGATCAGGATCAGGATAAAACCAAAGAGATCCGGATGTTTATCAATATATTAGTAAAATCAACAAAAAAGCGTCTCAATGAAAAAAATAAAAATATTTTAAGATAAATTGAACCTTAGCTGATTTGGCTGCGTCTGAGTAGTGCAAACAAAATAATAGTAGATGGAGACATATGATGGAAAACATAGTTGATCTGGTAGAGGGCGCAAAACGCAAAGAACAGTATGCCATTACCCAGCTTTATGTGGCGGCCAAGGACAAGGCGTTATATATTGCCAAGGATATGCTGATGGATGAGGACGAGGCCCAGGATGTGGTTCAGGATGCATTTATCAAGGCATTTGACAATCTGGGGTCCCTGGAGCGGCCCGAGAAGTTCCAGGGATGGCTGGACACGATTGTAATCAACCGCTGCCGGGACCTGCTGCGCAAGAAGCGCCCCATGCTGTTCACCCAGCTTGCCAGGGACGATGAAAATGACGCCACGCTGCAGTGGGAGGATACCAACGAGGAGTTTCAGCCTGAGGCCAGTGTGGATTACGCTGAGACCAGAAGGCTGATCAAGGAGATGATCGATTCTCTTCCGGACCCCCAGCGGATCACCACTACCCTGTTTTACCTTGAAGACATGTCCGTGAGGGACATCGCCGTTTTCATGGGATGCAGCGAAAATACGGTTAAGAGCAGGCTGAACCTGGCCCGGAAGAACATCAAGGCCCAGGTGCTGGCCCTGGAGAAAAAAGGGACAAAGCTCTACTGCGTGCCCTTTATTCCATTCCTGTACTGGATGTTCAAACAGGAGATTGCGGTCTGCGCTGCGGTGCGGGCAGGGACCGCGGCGGTTGGGATTGGAGCGGTTGGGAGCGGAGCGGCCGGGGGCGGAGTAGCTGGGACCGGGGC
>URUZ01000135.1 GCA_900551225.1 uncultured Clostridium sp. | reverse complement strand
GATGGAAAGATCAGCGATGACACCCTGAACAATGCTCTGAAGAAGGTCCTGGAGGATGTGCCGGCGCTCAAACCGCAAGCAGCCGGATCTACCGGATTCATTCAGGTAGGAGCAGCCGGCGGCGCCCAGCAGCAGACAACAACTGATGATGTCCTGAAAAAGGCATTCGGACTTTAAAGAAAGAGAGGAATTTATTTATGGCAGTATATGATTATGCAACAACCTTTACCCAGCTTCTTCAGCAGAAATACGCAAAGGAGCTGTGCTCTGACGCTCTGGCACAGAGCAACCAGCAGGTGAAATTCATCAACGCACAGACAATCAAGCTTCCCAGAATGGCAGTAACCGGGTATAAGGACCATACCCGTACCCCAGGATTTAATTCTGGTACCCTGAGCAATGACTGGGAGGCCAAGAAGCTGGAGCATGACAGAGATGTGGAGTTCTGGATTGATCCCATGGACATTGAAGAGACCAACCTCACGTTGTCCGTAGCGAATATTCAGAATACCTTTGAGACAGAGCAGGCGATCCCAGAGAAGGATTCTTACCGCTTCAGCAAGCTCCATGCAGAGCTGACCAAGTATTCCGGCCGGATTGATACAACGGTGATCACTGCAGCAAATTTCCTGGAAGCATTTGACGAGGAGATGGCCCGCATGGATGAGGCGGCGGTGCCGGAAGAGGGCAGGATTCTGTATGTGACGCCTACAATGAACAAAATCATCAAGGAGGCGGAAGGAATGCAGCGTGTTATGACGGTGACTTCTCCGGCCACAATCAACCGTAAGGTGCATAGCCTGGATGATGTGACGATCAAAATGGTACAGGCGGCCCGGATGAAAACAAAGTATGATTTTACGACCGGCTGTGTTGCTGCAGCTGACGCAAAGCAGATCAACTGGATTCTGATCCACACATCTTGCGTGGTAGCCAGAGATAAGTATAGCTATATTAAGCTTTTTACACCCGGCACGGATTCCAGGACGGCAGACGGCTACCTGTATCAGAACCGTAACTTTGGCGACCTGTTCCTTCTGGAGCGCAAAGTGGAAGGCTGCGCCATGAATGTGGAAGCAAGTGCATAGAGGGAGGCCGGAAGATGAGAGCAGTAAAAGGAAATAGAGAATACACCATTGATGAAACTCAGCAGAAGGGTTATCAGGACATGGGGTTTGATATCCTGGACGAAGATGGAGCTGTAGTTGCCTATGGCCGCGGGAAAACCGTGCCTTATGGCGATTATGTGGCGCTGATGGAGGAGAATAAGAAATTGCATTCAAGGATTGCAGAGCTGGAGGCGGCAACAACGACGGCGCCAGAACCGGAAAAGAAAGCGGGAATCAAAAAGGCAGGTGATTAACATGCCTTATGAACCCTATGCAGATTACAGCTATTACTGCGATACCTATAAGGGCACGCTGATTCCGTTGGAGGAGCTTGACAAGGCCCTCCGGCAGGCCAGCCGCCACATAGATTCCCTGACCTACAACAGAATTGTGGCCCGGGGATTTTCTAATTTGACGTCTTTCCAGCAGGAGGTGGTTCGGGAAGTGGTCTGCCAGCAGGCAGACTTTGAGTACGAAAATGCCGATGAGATCAACACAATCCTGTCCAGCTACAGCCTGAACGGGGCATCGGTGCAGTTTGGCAGCAGCTGGAACGTCTACACGGACAAGGGCGTGGCGATGAAGCGCGAAGTATATGCCCTGCTGTCCCAGGCAGGCCTGTGCTGCCGGTTAGCGAGGTGAGGCTATGAAATACCCATGCCTAGTACCGAAGCGGCTCTGCAAGACGGATATCCATGTTGTGCTCTATGGAGAGGGCTTGTCTGAGTCTGGCGGCCCTCTGGTGGTGGCAGAGATGAATCTGAAAAGCAACTATCAGGACAGCGCAAAGATGACTATGAACACGGATCAGAAGCTGGTGCAGCTGTCCGGTGTGGCAATGTTCCCGGGTGATATCTGCCCTGATCTGCCTGTTATCAGCGGTGGTACAGCAACTGCTTTTGGGGCAGAACGTACTATTATGCAAGGGATCAAGGCCAGGAACCCGGACGGCACGGTGAACTATACGGAATTGAGGTTGGTATAATTGAAGGTCAAGGTAGAGTTGTATCAGGATAAGATCCGGCAGCTGACAGCGGCGGTTGCGAGATCCGCAGAACAGGCCGCCGAGGTGGTCAAGAGCGATATTGTTGCCAGCCAGACCGTGCCGAAGAATACAGGGGAACTGGAGCGTAGTGGATTTTTTGTAGTGTCAAAATCGAAGTATCAGATCATTTTTGACACTCCTTATGCCCGGAGATTGTATTGGCACCCTGAATATGATTTCAGGAAAGATAAGAACCCCAACGCAGGCGGAATGTGGATGCAGCCGTATATAGATGGTGAGAAGAAAGATTTCTTCAAGAAGGCATTCAGGGCTAGACTTAAAGTGAACGCAGGAGGGGTAATAAAATGACACTGGAAGAGGTAAAGGACTGGCTGAAGACCGTCCTGCAGTCGCCCAAATGGTATGTTGGAAAGATCAATGGCAATGACAAGCAGTGCATTGGCATTTATCCCACCCAAGGGCCAACCCGTCCGATCCCTATCGGTGGTCCGGCTAACCGATCCTATGATACGAAAGCCGTGTCTATCTTGGTACACTGGGGAGATAATGCGATCCAGGCGGAAATGAAAGCCCAGGAGGTATATGACGTCCTGTATGGACAGACCGGCATGATCGGTAGCAGCCAAGTGATAATGTTTGATATGAGGACAGATGCCCCAGTCAGCGTAGGGACAGACGAAAAAGGAATTTATGAATATGTAATCAACTTTGTAATTTATTACAGGAAAGACAGGAAAGAGAGGTAGAAGATATGGCTAAAACGAGTTTAGGAGTGTTTCCGGTATACAATTTGGTATTCAGAGTCGGGAGCAAAGGCAAAGAAAGCGCGGATGCCGATATGGTTGAGGTTGCCGACATGGAGTCATTTGAGATTACGGTGGATGGTGGTGTTGAAAACTGGACGCCGATGACGACGAATGGGTGGGCGCGGTCGCTGATGACGGCCAAGAAGTTCAATGTCAGCCTGAAGGGAAAACGGAGTATCGGCGATCCTGGAAATGATTATGTGGCAGAGACGGCCTGGAAGGACGGTCTGGACTGTAGCACAAAGGCGGAAATCGTATTCCCTGACGGTGCAAAATTGTCCTATGATTGTGTACTTGATGTGAAATCCATCAATGGCGGTGATTCCACCAACGTAGCACCGCTGGAATTTGACATGGCAGGGGATGGCCGTCCAGTCTATACATCAGCACCAGTAGAACCAGCAGAATAGTAAGAGAGAGGAGAAAAAAGAGATGGGAAGAGCTTACGATATCGCGGAAAGAATGAGGGTCGTTAACGAAAAACCGGTAGTTAAGATTGATGAGGACCACAGCTACAAGATCAATACAGGAAAGAGCGCCGTCCTGTATATCAATGCAGTCTCCCGGGATAAGGAAAAGGATGAATTTGAGATGATGGATGACATTATCAAAGTGGCGCTGGGGCAGGAAGCGTTTGACTATATCACGGAACAGGATATGCCAATGGCTAGCATTGCCCTGATCGTTAACGTGATCATGGCGGCCATTGCGGACGTATCTCTGGAAGAGGTTGAGGAGACAGAGAAGAACCAGAAAAAAAGCAAACGCCAGTGAATACTGGTATGACCTCTTTGAGGATTGGGAACTGATAGAATCATCCTTTGCCATGCAATATAATATACGTCTTTCACAGGCAGAAATGGACTGGAAAGAGTTTTGTACGCTCCTGTCTGGGATAATGCCAAAGACGCCGCTTGGCACTGTTGTGGGACTCAGGAGCGAAGAGGACAAGGAAGTGCTAAAGCACTACACTAAGGGGCAGCGTCAGATTCGTGATGAGTGGAGGGCGAACCATAACCCCATGGATCGGCTGACAGAGGAAGAGAAGATAAAAAAGGCCAAGGAAATACAGGACATATTATCACAGACGTTCGGTTAGGACGTCTTTTTTCGTAGAAAGGAGGTCGAAGGATGGCGAATGACAGTGTAGGAAAAATCAGTCTGGATCTGGAAGTACAATCTGATTTGAGTGGACAGATTAGTGGGACAGCTTCCAAGATTGGAAGCCAGATCGAAGAATCTCTGAAAAATGCTTCGGGCGCACTTGATCCGAAAAAGATGGTGAACGGTATTTCTGAGGAAATGCAGAAAACCCTGTCAAACGTGATGAACATGATTGATACGGCCCTTGCGCGGTGTACGCAGGCCGCTAAAGCGGACATTGATATCATTGGGGAGCGCTTGAATGCCATGATAGATCAAGCAATGGCGCGGATCACTAACGTGAAGAACCCATTCAGCATTGCTGAAGAACCATCAGCCACGGCGGGCGTAACCTCCAGGCCATTACAGCCCAGAGCGCCGCCTGTGGCTCCGGTTAAAGCTCCAAAGATTCAGGTTGATCTGAATGCCGATACGCTTGAAAGACAGGCGGAGCTGGTTGAAGCAACTATAAACAACCTGGGAAAGCAGATCGAAATCCAGGAGGCAAAGCTGGCGGATTTGAAAGCAGCTTATGAGCATACCTTCAATGAAACGAAGAAAAACAAAATCCAGGAGCAGGTATTAAAGACAGAAGGAAGTATCATTTCCCTACAAAGCAAGATTGAGGATTTGGGAGCTCGATGGGACGCCATGACCGATAAGGTTAAGGCGATGAGAGCCACTTCCATACCTAACGTCGGAAGCTTTGCAGGAAAACAGGTTACGATCCCTAAAGTGAATATGTCTCCCAAGGTATCCGGTCTTACAGACATGAGTGGAGCCCTGGACGATGCAAAAGTGCGTACCATGGCGTCAGCAGAACAGATCAATCAGGCATTGTCCATGATTGGGAGAGGCCAGGTTCTGGCAGGGATTCAGGCAGTTAGGTTGGGCATAACTGGGTTATTAAAGACCATAGGTGGCGGACTGGTGTCAGGGGCAAGGAAAGCGGCATCCTCGGTTGGTCGGCTGTTTGGAACCATCGGCAGTGGGCTGCCGAAGCTCTTAAAAGCCAGTTCAGGCATGATGAGGTTCGGTCTCAGGACGAAAAAGGCTGGGGATCAGTCACGATCTGCACAGAGCGGAATGCACCGAATGCTGACAACTATGCTGCGGTATCAAGTAATCATTCCAATGATCATGGGCGCCTTGCGCGGCATGGCGAAATCATTGTGGGCTTCCATGAACGCCAATGAACAGTTTAAAAACTCATTAAGCCAGATCCGTTCTAATCTCAATGTAGCATTTACGCCGATCTACCAGGCCATTATGCCGGCGCTGAATACGCTTATGGCAGCGCTTGCAAAGATTACCGGATATATAGCGGCCTTTACAAGCATGTTGTTCGGCAAGACGGTCAGCGGCAGCGTGGCAGCCACTAAAAGCCTTGTAGCGGCTAAGTCAGCCATGGGAGCTTATGGCAGCAGTGCAAAAAAGGCAGCGAAGGACGCCGATGGGGTGACGACCGGGATCGATGAGTTGAATATCATTCAGGCGGAAAACGATGATTCCGGCGGCGGGGGCGGCGGCAGTGCTCCGGAGATCACGGCCCCAGACATCGACACGGAGCAGATGGGTCTGATTGACTCTATAGCTGAGAATGTTAGGAACGTCCTGGGGCAACTGTTCAAACCTATGAGGGATTCCTGGGAGGCAGAAGGGCAGAACACGCTCAACGCTGCGCTGTATGCATTTTCAAATGTGATCGAGTTGGCCCAGGTGATGGGAAGAAGCTTTTTGGAGGTCTGGACAAACGGATCAGGGGAGCGCTTCTGCACAAATATTCTGCAACTTGTTACCTTGGTACTCAATATTATTGGGGATATAGCAGGGGCATTTACGCGGGCATGGCAGGAAGGTGACCGGGGAACTAGGGTAGTCCAGAGTATTTTCGACCGGCTTAACTCCACTATGGAACTGATCCATACGATCGGGGAATCATTTCGCGATGTCTGGAACAGCGGAACAGGCGAGTCCGTGATCGGCCATATCCTTGAGATATTCACCAACATCAATGACACCATCACTCATATCCAAGACAACTTCCGGAAAGCTTGGGAGCTTGACGGAACAGGAACTGCTATCCTTCAGAATCTGGCGGATATCCTAGACGAACTTCTGGGGTCTGTAGACAAGATCACAAAGTCTTTATCCGATTGGTCTTCGAAACTTGACTTTACACCAATCATGTCAGCGTTTGAAAGAATGTCAGAAGCCCTGAAACCGCTGGGCGACAAGGTGGGAAAAGGACTGGAATGGCTGTTTTCTAAAGTTCTGGAACCACTTGGAAAGTGGGCAGTTGAACAAGCCATACCTGCGGCAATTGACGCAATATCAGGGGCATTTGGCGTTCTAAACGGGATCTTGGATCTAGTTACCCCATTAGCTGAATTGCTGTGGAATAACATACTTCAGCCGCTTGCGGAGTGGACAGGCGGCACGATTGTAGAAATTGTCCAAGGGATTACGGATGTGTTCCATGGGCTGACAGATATCTTCACGGAAATTTCGAACGGAACCGACTGGAACACCATAGGCCAGATGCTTTGGGAAGGCCTGATAAATGGTATTTCCTCATTTGGTGAGTGGGCCTGGGAAAAAGCTAAGGAGATTTTCTGGGGAATCGTAGACACTGTAAAGGATTTGCTTGGCATTCATAGCCCATCAACAGTGTTTTCCGAAATTGGTGGATATCTGGTTGAGGGCCTGCTGAATGGTCTTACGGGAAGCTGGTCTGGCTTGATAGAGACAGTCCAGGGATTACCGGGAGAACTGACGGAACTGTTTAGAAGCGGTTACGAAGGAATACAGAATGTTTTCTCTGGAATTGGTGATTGGTTCGGCGGTAAGTGGGAAGATGTCAAGACAGCTCTTGGCGAGGCTCCAGACTGGTTTAGTGAGAAATTCACATCAGCAAGAACCGGAGTAACGGAAGCATTCCAATCGGTAGGAACATGGTTCAGCGAGCGATACACGGACGTTACTACAGCATTTAAAGATTCACCGACTTGGTTTAGCGATACCTTTAAATCGGCATATAAAAAGCTGACTGGAGCCATTCAGCCGATAGGCAGCTGGTTCCAACGCAGATATACGGATGTAACAGATGCTTTTAAGAACTCA
The DNA here is from genome assembly GCA_900551225.1 of uncultured Clostridium sp. Taxonomy (GTDB): domain Bacteria; phylum Bacillota; class Clostridia; order Lachnospirales; family Lachnospiraceae; genus Enterocloster. The sequence continues at coordinate 4,684 of URUZ01000135.1, read as the reverse complement.
CCAACCTGGTTCAAGACAACGTTTCAATCGGCTTATGACAATATTACTACAGTAGTATCGCCGATCGGCGGCTGGTTTGGTGAGCGGTATGTGGATGTGCAGAATGCGTTTAAGGATTCACCAGAATGGTTTAAAACAACGTTCCAAACAGTATCTGACAATATACAGACGGTCTTCAATGGTCTGATCAGCTTTATAACCGGTGTCTTTTCTGGGGATTGGGAAAAAGCCTGGAATGGAGTCAAAGACGTTTTTAAAGGTATCTTCAATGGCGTAGTCGATTTGGTTGAAAATGCTATGAATTATATTGTAGATGGAATTAATGATGTGCTGAGTGGAATTGAAAAGGTGGCAGATACTGTGGGGGATCTTATTGGACTGGATATCGACATTCCCAGTATTTCCAGAATAGCACTGCCGCGTCTGGCAGCTGGCGGCTATGTCGGTGCGAACCAGCCACAGCTCGCCATGATCGGCGACAATCGGCATTATGGCGAGATTGTTGCACCGGAGGACAAAATGCAAGCTATGGTTGATAAGGCTGTGGCAATGGCAGCAAGACCGGACGACATGAGTGAGCAGTACCTGATAGTCATGATCGACTTGTTAAAGAAGATCATTGAGTTGATCGAAAGCCTGGATTTGGTGATTAATTTTGATACTCGTGAAATCAAGAAGAAGCTGGCCGATCTGGATAAGCGGACCGGCTACACGCTAAGACCAGCATAGGGAGGTGAGACCAGTGCCTGGCTGTATCTATATCAATGGCAGGGAGTACCCGGCATATGACCGGGGCCCTGGCCTTACCATAGCAACGAACGTGAGCAGTGGGAAGAACGCCAAGGGTGAATTTACGGGTCAGCGGGTAGGCCGTGATCAGGATAAGATTGACGGCCTCCAGTGGTCTTTTTTAGACGCGGCAACCTGGAGTGCGATCCTGAAAGAGTTCGAGGAATTTGTGGTGACAATAAAGTTTCCAGACATGAAAAATAATACCTGGAAGATAGAGCGGATGTACCCCGGGAACCGGACTGCAAAGATCTGGGAGATTGGATCGGATGGTCTGCCAACGGTATACAAGGAGTGCAAGGTAAATCTGATTGACTGCGGGGAGATGGAATAATGCAGGCTGTAAGTAATGAGTATAAGGCGTTAATGCGCCGGAAGTGGAGAGATCCGCTGTCTTATGTGCGGGTGACGATCGGTCTGATCAATCAGCAGGCCCAGTCCACGGCCTATGTGCCAGATCCAGAAGAATATGCATACTTTTCCAATCTGGAACGCCCCATGGATAACTATCAGGTCACAGAACTATATGTTACCTGTGATCAGGATTACACCACAGTGGATAGAGGTATGTATTTCCTGCCGCGAGATTCTGAGTCAGTGGTACTCAACCAGGGGATTGTGACGGATCAGCTGCTGGGGCCTATCGAGTTCCGATTCCCAGTACAGCATGACATTAAGGGATTGACGATTGAGTTTGGGAAGGCCTATCCAGTCGATTTTCGAATTGAATCAGATAATAATACAGTGGAGATTACCGGGAACGCTGACGGTCATTTCATAACAGAGGAGATTTTTGACGGGGCAACGTTCCTGCGGTTTGTGCCATCGTCCATGGTCAATGGCCAGAGCCGTCTCAGTATTCACATGATTACCATGGGGATTGGCATTTATTTCGATAACCGGAAGATTAAGAGCGCCACCAAAAAGGAGCATATCAGTCCCATTATGGAGGAGCTGCCGACCATTGATTTTAGTCTGACTGTCAACAATAAGGATCGTGCATTTGATATCGAAAATGAAGAATCCACGGTGAACTTCCTTGAAATCGGCCAGGCCATCGAGGTGTTGTATGGGCAGGCCTTGGACAATGGGACCATTGAGTGGCTGCCGGGTGCTACTTTGTACCTGAAGGAATGGAGTGCTGATGATGAGGAGATGGATTTTTCCGCAACAGATCGTTTCGATGGAATGGACAATATCTATTATCGCGGTCAGTATCGAGCGGAGGGGATCAGCTTGTATGATCTGGCCGTAGATGTATTGGCGGACGCGGACGTGGATTATCGGGAATACTGGATTGATCCATATTTACGGGATGTGAAGGTATCGAACCCAATGCCGGCTGTTTCTCATAAGGAGGCGCTGCAGCTGATTGCCAATGCCGGCCGCTGCATATTGTACCAGGACAGGTCCGGGAATATTTTCTTAAAGTCCAGTTTTATTCCTGATATGACGCCGGAATCCGAAAATGAGACCTATTTCAGTCATGCTGGCAATGTGCTGGATAAGACTGGGAAGGCAGCCTATGCAATGGCAGCGGCAAATTATACTGATGTGCAGCCTACGCAGTATTTCCTCCCGCGGGATCAGGCTGGAAGTGAGTACCTTAATACCGGATATATTTCCGAGGCCGTGGCGGATGAGTACGGCAGTTTCACGGTCAATCCCACATTATCCATCACCTTGGAGGCAGCCTTTAAGTGTTTTGGTCTGACATTGGAATTTGGCCGTAACTATCCGGCAGCCATGGTTTTTCATGCTTATTATAACGGCCGCCTGATGGAGGATTATGAGGTTCCCGGCCTGTCAGAGGTGACAGTTGTGAGCCACGAGTTCCCGGAATTTGATCGGCTGGTGCTGGAGTTTACGAGGGGCACCCCCCATAGTCATGTTGTGCTTAACAATATCACCTTTGGGGATAGCACGGACTATGTGCTGGAGTATGGTGTGGAATTGACCAAGACCCCCAAGGGTACTCAGCTGGCCAAGGTCCGGGAACTGCAGGTGATCCGGACACTGTATGGCCTGAGCGCTGAGGCAATCAAAGAGCTGGCCAAGGAGACCATCAGTGTTATGGCAGCAGATAACCGATACACCTTCTATTTCAGTAATCCGTCTTATGAACTCACAGCAGCTATTACATCGGCCCAGGATGGGCAGAATGTTACAATTATTGAGAGTAGCGCTTACAGCGCCACAGTGGAGATTATAAGTGTTTCAGGAGAGGTTGAAGTGGCGATATCTGGCAAGGAATATGTGATGACACAGGCCAAGGTCAGCCGGCAGCTTAACCCAACAGGCCAGTTGGAAATATGGGAGAATCCGCTGGTATCCGATGTGATTCATGCGGTGAATCTGGCGGATTGGATCGGGGACTACATGCGTGCAGATCGGGAGTATGATCTGCAGTACCGCGGGGAGCCGCGGCTAGATGCCAATGATATAGCATTTCTCGAAAACAAGTATGTTCCGGATCTTCTTCTGCGAGTGTATGAACATACTTTGAAGTTTAACGGGGCTTTTTCCGGAACAATTAAGGCAAGGAGGGACATGGGTAATGTGGCAGCAGCCAAAAACAGACTGGCAGGCCGGTGATTATTTTAATGTGGAGGATTACAATCGGATCAAGGGGAATCTGAATGAGATCCGGGCCCAGGCCCTTACACTTTGGCCGGAATTTGAATTTGAAGAGATGGGGGCAGATAAGACCTACCAGGACTACAGCTTCTATGCGGACGAGATCAACCGGTTTGAAGATAATGTGGATCATATTTGTGCAGGGACATTTCCGTTTTCAGTGGGGGAGAACCAAACCTATTATGAAAACCAGCCATTTATAGACTGGCAGGAACTCAACCGAATAGAAGCGGCCTGCCTGAAGATCTACAGAAATATATTAGGTAGGGGCGAGGGGCTGCGCCGGCTGGCCTTTACGCTTAATGGAGGTGCATTTTGAGCTTGAAAACAGATTATAAGGATGATATATATGAGGGTTCCCGCCGGTATCGGATCACACAGAATGAGGATGGGACCAATACAATCACAGACGCTACTACATATACCCAGAAGGGTGATAAGTTTGGGCAGAATGATATGAACGCCATTACAGTGGAAATCAATAAAATGCAGCGGACCGCGGTGGTCAATCTCCCGGCGGCCGGCTGGTCTGCGGCAGCCCCATACAGCCAGCGGGTAGCGGTGCCGGGGCTGAAGATTACGGACAACCCGGAGCTGCGCCCATATACACCCAAGGATCTGGCGGCCGACCAGGTGAAGCTGCGGCAGAAAATGGCGGGGATGATCACAGATGGGGACACGGAGGACGGGTATGCAACTTTCTACTGTGGAGTCAAGAAGCCCACGGCGGATTTTGCAATATTACTAAAAGGAGTGAGTGCAAATGGGTAAGATGACGATGAATGGAGGCGCCGGCGGGACTGGATCGGATGAGTGCACGGCAAAGTTATCGGATATTCCGGCAGGGCTTAAGGCAGTGGCGGCCGACAGCAATGACGAGGCCGGCGTGGGGATTATGACCATGACAGGCAATGCCCAGGTAGGGCACGTGCTGGCCGGGGAGACCTTCTACACCAACAACTATAAGACCAAGCAGACCGGAACCATGACGGTCAACAGCCTGCTGTCTTTTAGCGTAGCGCCGTATTCCGGGCGGCGCGTGCTAGTAAAGTGGCAGAATCCGAACCAGGCGGCGGGGAAACCCTATAGCGGCGTAATAATCCGCTACAGTACCACAGGTTACCCGGGAACCGGCGGCACCCAGATCTACAAGGGCGCCGGGAGCAGCACAGCGGCTGGGGCCTGGTCGCAGACATACCTTGATATGCCCGCGCTGAATACAACCTATTATTTTTCGTGTTACCCCTATGTAACAATA
>URUZ01000134.1 GCA_900551225.1 uncultured Clostridium sp. | reverse complement strand
AGGAGCCGGCCCCTCCGCTGTCCTCCCAGCCCCAACCTCCTTCTTTTCACGGCCAATACCCCAGCCAACGTCCGCGTCCCCTTCCACCCTCAACTCCAAAAAAACTATGCAATTATGCTCATCCCCCAAAGGACCCAATCTCAATCAGATTCCCATCTGGGTCAGCCACATAGCTGGTGCGCTGCCCCCATGGCATGGTGGCAGGCGGGAATATGGGCTGGGCGCCTGCGGCGGTTACACGTGCGTACGCAACATCCACATCTGCGAAGGTATCCGCCTCAAACGCCAGCTCCACGGTCCCGTTCAAAGGGGCCGGATATCCGTAGACCCTGCCGGTCATGGCCTCAAAGTCAGCCCGGCTGAACATAATCAGGCGCATGTCCCCGCCAGACAGCTCCGCGTTGGGAGCGCCGCTCCAGTCGGTATTCAAACCCATCACATCGCGGTAAAATGCGACCATCTTGTCCATCTCGGTGACAAATAATCCCACTGTATGAAATTTCATCATCTGATTCCTCCGTATTGTGTTTTCAGTCCATGAGACAGACTGTTAAAAGGAGTATAGCAAATTAAGCGGACATCAGTATGTCATGTTTTAAATAAAGTCATTGACATTTTCTAATTTTAAGCATATGATACATTTATAGACCGACGGTCGGTCGATTATAAAGGAGGCCAACATATGCGAATCGTAAAGGAAGCAGAAGAGCGGAGAAATGAGATTCTGGATGCAGCGGAGAGACTGTTCTCCGGCAAGGGATATAATCATACAACAATCAACCATATTTTAGATGAGGTGCAGATTGCCAAGGGCACATTTTATTACTACTTTAAATCCAAGGAAGAAGTGATGGACGCCATCATTGACCGCGTTAACGCCCGGGATGTCCAGGCGGCGGAATTGATTGTCCGGGACAAGAGCCTGACTCCGGTAGAGAAGATCTATCAGATTCTGGCTGGGCAGCAGCCCAAGGGCGGAGACTTTAAGGACATGATGATCCGGCAGTTCAACTCCCCCAGCAATGCGGAGATGCAGCAGAAGAGCATCGCCCTTTCCATCAAGGCCCTTTCCCCCATTCTGGCCATAGCAGTGCAGGAGGGGATCGATCAGGGGATATTTCACACCGGGTATCCCCAGGAAGCCATGGAGATACTGCTGGTCTCAGGCCAGATCCTCTTTGATCCAGTCATGTTCCACTGGACTGAGGAGGAGAGCCAGAGGAAAATCATGGCGTTTATCGCTGCTGCAGAGACCCTTCTGGGGGCAGAACAGGGAAGCTTTGAATTCGTAGGCCGGATTCTGGCAGCGGGCGGGCAGGAGAACGGGTGCCGGCATGGAGAATAGAAGCCAAGCAGATCCACAGGGATCATACAAAGATTTTTATATGATGGTGATCGGGCAGGTGATCTCCATACTTGGTTCCGCCCTTCTGCGGTTCGCCCTGTCCCTGTACATTCTGGACATCACGGGCCGCGCCGATATCTATGCCCTGCTGTTTGCCATATCCAATATCCCGCTGCTGCTCTCACCCCTGGGCGGGGCGGTTGCAGACCGTTTCAGCCGTCAGAAGCTGATGGTGATTTTTGATTTTACCAGCAGCGCTATCATTTTCCTCTATTACTTTCTGATGGCAGGGGATCTGCCCATTATCATGCTTACAGGGACAGTGATGGTGGCTCTGTCGGTGATCAGTTCCATGTATTCGCCGGCTGTGACAGCCAGCATCCCCCTTCTGGTGGAGGAGCGCAGGCTGGAAGCTGCCAACGGCATGGTAAACGGTGTTCAGGCCCTTTCCAATGTGGCCGCGCCCATCATCGGCGGCGTCTGCTACGGGATATTCGGGGTGAACACCCTGGTGCTGATCAGCGGGGCCGCATTCTTCTGCTCCGCAGTGCTGGAGCTGTTTATCCGTATCCCCTTTGTGAAAAGAGGCTTTTCCGGCCCCGTGATTCCGGCCATTGCGGGGGACTTAAAGGAGGGCATCACCTATGTTGTGAGAAAGCCCATGATCCGCAAAGCCATGATTCTGGCCGCGCTCTTAAATATGATACTGACCCCGTTTTTCGTGGTGGGAGGCCCGATTATCCTGAAAAATGCCATGCACAGCACGGATGCAATGTACGGCATTGGCATGGGCTCCATCAATTTTGCCACCATTCTGGGGGCGCTGGCCATGGGCCTGACGGTTGGAAGGCTGCACATGAAGAACCTGTACCGCCTGCTGCTGTTCATCGCTGCGCTGTTTGCGCCCATGGCTCTGGCAGTGACGCCCCAGCTGGCCGGACTGGGATTTTATCCCGGTTATCTGCTGTTTCTGGGGTGTTCCATACCGGTGGCTATGATTATGACCATTGTGTCCATTTTTGTGATCACAAGGGTCCAGCGGGAGACCCCCAACGAGAATCTAGGCAAGGTGATGGCCTGCATCATGGCGGTATCCCAATGCACGGCGCCTCTGGGGCAGCTGGCGTACGGGCTGGTGTTCCAGGTGTTTGACAGCGCCATTTACCTTCCTGCGCTGTTTATCTGCGGCGCGATGGTACTGCTCTCCCTGGCCGCCCGTAAAATGATGGAAAACGAGGTAGAACTGTGCTGATACGTCTGCTGAAGAAGGACTTAAAGAGGAACCGGGCGGCAATGGCCGTGCTCTTTGCCTGTATTACCCTGGCCGCCCTGCTGATATCCGGGGCTGCGGGAATTGTCACGGAGCTGGCCGGCTCCATGGCCTCCCTATTTGAGAAGGCGGCTGCCCCCCACTATGTGCAGATGACATCCGAGCCGGTGGACCCGGCTGAGGTTGAGGCATTTGCAGGGAGTACGCCTCTGGTGGATCAGCAGCAGACCGCTGTCCTGCTGAACCTGGACGGCAGCAGCATTTTCCTGGGAAATGAGCAGGAGCCGGAATCCGGCAGTGTGCTGGAGAACAGCTTTGTTAAGCAGAACAGGGAGTTTGACTTTCTCCTGGACGGCAATAATCAGGTGCTGGAGGTGGGGCCGGGCGAGATCGGAGTTCCTGTCTATTATATGAAGCAGAGAAATCTGCAGGCAGGGGACCCGGTGACCATTGTGGACGGGGACCTCAGGATGGAATTTACCATCAAGGATTTTGTGCGGGACGCTCAGATGAACCCCTCCCTGGTGACCTCCAAGCGGTTCCTGATCAGCGATGAGGATTGGGAGATTCTGGAGAAACACGGGACGGAGCAGGAGTATCTGATTGAATTCCGCCTGAAGGACCGGTCGTCAACCGGGGATTTTGAGAGACTCTACCAGTCAGGCAGCCTTCCGCAGACAGGCACAGCGGTCACCTACAACCTGTATCTGCTGCTGAACGCCATGTCCGACGGCATGACAGCTGCTGTGATAATCCTGATCAGCCTGCTGCTGTCGGCGGTCTCGGCCGCGGCCCTGCGCTTTATCCTCATATCAGCTGTTGAGGAGGACTATGGGGAGATCGGCGTGATGAAGGCCATGGGCATCGGGAACCGGCAGATTAAAAGGCTGTATATGATTAAATATCTGGCCATAGCCGGGGCGGCAGCCATAGCCGGGTATGTGCTCTCAATGATATTCAGGGATGCATTTACGGAGAATATAACCCTTTATATGGGCCGCGCGGAGCAAAGCCTGTTGGGCCTGATCCTGCCTGGGGCCGGGGCCGCGCTGGTATTTCTGTCCACAGCCTGCTTCTGCAGCCTGGTCCTGGGCTGTTTCCGAAGAATCGGAGCGGCTGAGGCCCTGAGAAATGGGGCATCCCAGGATCTCAGGGGTTGTGCGCGGGGATTCAGGCTGTATCAGAGCAGACGCATCGGTGTCAACCTGTTCCTGGGGATCAACGAGACAGCCGGGAAGCTGCGGGTATATGGTCCGCTGTGCTTTGTATATGCGGTCTGCATATTTCTCATGGTGGTGCCTGTGAGTTTCCTCAGCACAGTGCAGTCGCCGGATTTTATCACATACATGGGCGCCGGAAGGTGCGACCTGCGGATTGATCTGCACAGAGGGCAGGGCGGCTGGGAACAGTTTCAAAATGCCCGGGATCTGATCCGGTCTGACCCGGATGTGGAGAGATACGCGGTGCTGCAGGCAGGCTCCTTTAAGACCAGAGGGCAGGATGGGGAGCTGGAGAATCTGAAGGTTGAGAGCGGGGATTTTACCCGCTTCCCCCTGAAATACGTCAGCGGGCGCGCCCCTCTTAACGACAGGGAGATCGCCTTATCGGTGATGAACGCGGAGGAGCTGGGGCGCGGCGTGGGGGATGGCCTGTCCGTGTTATCGGGGTCAGAAGAACGGCTATTGTCGGTTACCGGAATCTATCAGGATGTTACTAACGGCGGAAAGACAGCCAAGGCCATGCTGCCATTGGGGGAGGAGAACGGGCTGTGGTACACCATCAGCCTGGATTTAAAGCCCGGGGTGGACGCTGCCGCGAAAAAGGCCTGGTACGCGTCAGAACTGGCCTATGCGAAGGTGACGGACATGGATGATTATGTGGGCCAGACCCTGGGATCTGTAATCGGCAGGCTGCGGACAGCGGCCTGGACGGCGGTTGTCCTGGCCGCAGCCGTGGCCGCGCTGATCACAGCGCTGTTCTTTAAAATGCTCACCGCCAAAGAGCGGCCGCAGAACGCAGTCATGGGCAGTATTGGATTTAAAGCGGCTGATATCCGCAGCCAGTACAGGGTCAGGGCGCTGCTGGTCCTGGCAGCCGGGACGGCCATTGGCCTGGCAGCAGCCGAAACTCTGGGCCCGTCTATGGCAGGAGCGCTGCTGTCGGGGGTATCAGGCCTGAGATTTATTGTGAATCCGCTGATCCCCTGGGCGGCGTGTCCGCTGCTGCTGGCACTCAGTGTGCTGGCCGCGGAGTCCGTGGGAACAGGGGCTGCCGGTAAGGTCAGATGGGAAGATTGGAGAGAATGATTGTGAAGAATATTATAGAGGCGGAAAATGTAAATAAAGTGTACCGGATTGGCAGGAAGAACACCCAGCACGTGCTGAAGGATGTGAACCTGCAGGTGAAAGAGGGGGAATTCGTGGCTGTCATGGGCGCCTCCGGTTCCGGTAAATCCACGCTGCTGTACAGCCTCAGCGGCATGGACCGGCCCACTGCGGGAAGGGTGGATTTCTGCGGGGAGAACATTTCCGCCCTGTCTGAGGATGCCCTGGCAGGGCTGCGGCTGGAGCGGATGGGATTTATCTTCCAGCAGAGCAGGCTGTTGAGGAACCTGAATATATTTGATAACATTGTGCTGGCGTCATATCTGCGGAAACAGGAGGAACGGCCTGCCATCAACCAACGGGCCGCCGGCCTGATGGAGCGGATGGGCATCCCGGAGCTGGCGGACAAGGAGATCACAGAGGCCTCCGGCGGCCAGCTTCAGCGGGTCTCCATCTGCCGCGCCCTGATGAACCGGCCGGAGATCCTCTTCGGCGATGAACCCACCGGCGCCCTGAATTCCAGGGCTGCCATGGAGGTGATGGAGCTGCTGGCCGAGATCAACCGGACCGGGACAGCCATCATGCTGGTAACCCACGACCCCAGGGTAGCCGCCAGAACAGAGCGGGTACTGTTCATGTCCGACGGACAGATTGTGGGGGAGATGAAGCTGGGCAAGTTCTGTGACACCGCAGAGGACCTTAAGGAGAGGGAGAGGCGGATGAGCGGGTGGCTGGGGGAGATGGGGTTTTAAAGGGCGGGCCGCATTTAAAAACTGCGGTGGAATCTGAAACTACATTACAGAAATACAGAAAAGAATATACGTTTAAGGATGAACACGAGACACGATGCTGGTTTGCTATATTGGAGAAAAACTATCTAATATCACATATCCTTAATAACAAAATTAAAAAACAGGGACTCAGGCATTTGCCGGGTCCCTGCTTTCAATCACAAATACACTTTATCGCTTATTTCATCAGCTTTTCAGTGGTTTCCACAACGTTCTCCACTGTAAATCCAAACTTCTCAAACAACTGTCCGGCCGGTGCGGAAGCTCCGAAGGAGTGCATGCAGATCACTGCGCCGTCCAAACCGGTGTAGCGCTCCCAGCCGAATCCGCTGAGGGCCTCCACAGCCACGCGTCTGCGGACTGCAGGGGGAATCACGCTGTCCCTGTATTCCTTGGTCTGCTGCTCGAAGATATCCATGCAGGGCATGCTGACTACGCGCACATCGATGCCTTTGTCAGCCAGCACTTTCTTGGCCTCCACTGCCAGGGATACCTCTGAGCCGCTGGCGATCAGCAGCGCATCCGGTGTTTCCTTGGCGCTGTCCTGAAGCACATAGCCGCCCTTTAACGCATCCCGGCTGCTGCCGTTAAGCTGCGGCAGGTTCTGGCGGGTCAGCACCAGGGCTGTGGGGGCATCGGCAACGGTTGCCGCATGGTACCAGGCGGCGGCTGTCTCCGTGGCGTCTGCCGGACGGAATACATTGAAGCCCGGCATTGCGCGGTACATGGCCAGCTGCTCGATTGGCTCATGGGTGGGTCCGTCCTCGCCAACGCCGATGCTGTCGTGGGTGAACACATAGGTCACCGGCAGCTTCATCAGGGCGGAGAGACGGGCCATGGGCTTGGTGTAATCGCTGAATACAAAGAATGTGGACACATAGGGGCAGAGTCCGCCGTGGAGGGCCAGGCCGTTGCCGATGGCCGCCATAGCCAGCTCACGGACGCCGAAATGCAGGTTGCGTCCCTTGTAGTCCTCTTTGCTGAAATCACCTTCCCCGTCCATGTAGGTCTTGGTGGATGGGGCCAGGTCGGCCGATCCGCCGATGAGGCCGGGAATCCTGTCCTTTAAACGGTTTAACAGAATGCCGGATAAGTTTCTGGTGGCCTGGGGCTTGTCGTCATAGGCCCAGAACTCCTCATCCTCCCACAGGGCAGAGGCAGCATCTCCGTGGAAATGCTGGTCCCACAGGGTCTTCATCTCAGGATATTTTGCGCAGTAATCCGCAAACAGGGCGTCCCATTCCTTCTGGACCGCCGCGCTGCGGGCAGCCAGGCTCTTGTAATGGCTGTAGACCTCGTCGGGGATTTCGAAGGACTGGGTGGATTCCCAGCCCAGATACTGGCGCATTGCAGCCACGTTGTCCACGCCCAGAGGCTCGCCGTGGGCGCTGGCCTTACCCTGCTTAGCCGGGCAGCCGTAGCCGATCTGGGTCTTTACTGTGATGAAGGAGGGGCGGCTCACATCAGCCTTGGCGGCCTCAATGGCCTTCCCGATAGCGGCCAGGTCATTGCCGTCCTCCACGGTGATGGTCTGGAATCCGAAGGCTTCCATGCGCTTTTCAACATCTTCCGTGAAGGCGATGTCCGTGGAGCCTTCAATGGAGATCTGGTTGGAATCGTAGAGCACGATCAGCTTGTGCAGTCCCAGGGTACCGGCCAGGGAGAAGGCCTCGGAAGAAATGCCCTCCATCATGCAGCCGTCGCCGCCCAGAACATAGGTGTAATGATCTACCACGGGGAATCCTTCTTTGTTGAAGGTGGCGGCCAGATGGGCTTCCGCCATGGCCATGCCTGCAGCCATAGCCATGCCTGCACCCAGGGGGCCGGTGGTGGCTTCCACGCCTGCTGTGTGGCCGTATTCAGGATGGCCGGGGGTCAGGGAGTCCATCTGGCGGAAATTCATCAGATCCTCTTTCTTAAGGCCGCAGCCAAACAGATGAAGCAGGGCGTAGAGCAGAGTGGAGCCGTGGCCTCCGGACAGGACAAAGCGGTCCCTGTTCTCCCAGCTTAAGTCGGCCGGGTTAAAGTTTAAATGGCGGCTCCACAGCTCATAGGCAGTGGGAGCAGAGCCAAGGGGCAGGCCGGGATGGCCTGAATTGGCTTTCTGCACCATATCTGCTGCCAGGACGCGCAGTGCGTTGACGGACATTTCTTCCATGGATCTCATGTTTGTAATTCCTCCTATTCGCCGAAAACGGCTTTGTAGTCTGCCTGGAACTTCTCAATTCCCTGAGTTGTCAGAGGGTGCTTGGTCATCTGTTCCAGTACGTTATACGGTACGGTGGCAATATCGGCGCCGGCCTTGGCACAGTCGATTACGTGAATCGGGTTGCGCACGCTGGCGGCGATAATCTGTGTTTTGATGTCGTGCATCTGGAAAATTTCGGTGATCTCATAGATCAGATCGATTCCGGGCATGGAGATATCATCCAGTCTGCCCAGGAAGGGTGATACATATGTAGCTCCGGCTCTGGCGGCAAGCAGGGCCTGGGGGGCTGAGAATACCAGGGTTACGTTGGTTTTGATGCCCTCGGCGTTCAGCACCTTGGTGGCCTTTAAGCCTTCCACCGTCATGGGGATCTTAACAACCATGTTGGGATGGATCGCTGCGATCTCGCGGCCTTCGGCAATCATGTTCTCAGCATCTGTGGTGGTAGCCTTTACTTCTCCGCTGATGGGGCCGTCCACGATGGCTGTGATTTCCTTGATTACCTCATTAAAATCGCGGCCTTCCTTGGCGATCAGGGACGGATTGGTGGTAACTCCGCAGATAATTCCCATGTCGTTTGCTTTGCGGATGTCCTCTACATTGGCTGTGTCAACAAAAAATCTCATAACTGAAACCCTCCTTATAATAAGTGTATGCTTTAATATACTTTGCTATCTGTATTATAACGCTGTATCACGCAATGTCAAGCATTTAAATGCGTTAAAATGCGATATTTTGCAAATGAATGCGGGTTTAAACACGCAAACAACCGCATTTTCAGGAGATGATTTTATATAAGCGCAAAAATACCCGCAAAAACAAGCACTGTTTTGCCTGGCTTTGCAGGTTTTAATTGCTGACAGCCATAGTGTGACATGGGACGGGGCTCCTAAAGGAAGTCCAGCCCCTTGGCGCGGTAATCCCCGGCGATCTCCTCCGGTACATCGCCGTCGGTGATCAGCGTGGTGAGGGCCTCGATGCCGCAGACCTGGTAGCGGGAGACTGTGTTCAGCTTCCTGGGGCTGACCAGGCTGATGACTTTGTTGGAATTCTCCATCAGGCGGCGTTTCAGGCTGGCCTCCTCGGGGTAGGGAATGGTCATCCCGTACTCCGGGTGAATGGCGTAGACGCCCACGAAACAGATATCCGGGTGAAACAGGCTGGCCTGGGCCACTGCCGTCTCCCCCACGCTCATCAGGGATTCCTTCAGCAGCCGTCCGCCCAGCAGGATGACTTCCGTCTGTTCCTTCATACTCAGGGCGTGGGCAATGGAATAGCTGTTGGTCAGTACCGTCAGACGCAGGGAACCGGGAATGATCTTGGCCAGCTGCAGGTTGGTGCTGCTGCCGTCAATGGCCACCAGCTGTCCCTGCTCTAAAAATCCCAGGGCTTTTTCAGCCAGGCGCTGCTTCAGTTCGATCTCCGTGGTCTCCCGGTCAAAATAATTGACTACCGGCTGTTCCAGGGGAAGGGCGCCGCCGAATACACGTTTCACCTGTCCCTTCTGGTCCAGGTCCAGCAGGTCCCGCCGGATGGTGTCCTCCGACACATTCAGCTCTATGGCCAGCTTGCTGACCACCACTTTGCCGGAAGCGTGCAGTTTGTTCAGGATCAGGGCCTGTCGTTCTTCTTTAAGCATGGCGTTGCACTCCTCCTTGTACATGCTGATATGAACCATTATAATGGATGTGAAACATTTTTAAAAGCCCCCGATTACAAATTGATTTAATTATATTGACAGAAGGAAGGCGCCTGGTGTATGGTGTGAGGGCGGGATTGTCTTTGAGACCGTGAAGAGACAGAAGGTGGAAGAGAGGAAATGACCATGAAGAAATTGGAAGAATATGTAAGAAGCATCCCGGATTTTCCGGAGCCGGGGATAATATTCCGCGATGTGACCAGCATTTTACAGGATGCCGATGGGCTGCAGCTGGCAGTGGACAGCCTGATCGACATGGTAAAGGATCTGGACTACGACGTGGTGGTGGGACCGGAGTCCCGTGGATTCATCTTCGGCGTGCCCCTTGCCTATGCCCAGCACAAGAGCTTCGTCCCCATCCGCAAGAAAGGCAAGCTGCCCTGCGAGACCATTTCCATGGACTATGATCTGGAGTACGGAACAGCCACCATTGAGATTCACAAGGATGCCATAGCGCCGGGCCAGAGAGTGGTGGTGGTGGACGACCTGATTGCAACAGGCGGAACCACGGAGGCGATTATCAAGCTGGTAGAACAGCTTGGCGGAGAAGTGGTTAAGATCTGTTTTGTTATGGAGCTGGCCGGATTGAAGGGCAGGGACCATTTAAAGGGATATGAAGTGGAGTCAGCTATTATATATGAAGGAAAGTAATCAATCGGATGACAGCCGCCGGCGCAGATGCAGGCGGCTGTATTAACGCTTGTCTGAAAATTCAGATTCCTTGTAGACGGAATGAATAAAGAGTAGTAAAATAGGGATAAAGTTGGTGAGGGGGACAAATGTGTGAAAATTACAAACAATTTCAGGGCGGCAGCCGTGCTGGTACTTCTGGCAGCGGTATTAACCGCCTGTTCCAAGACTGCAGAACCCGGCGGAGACAAGGGCGGGGACAAAGAGCAGGAGAACTGCCAGATCGTACTGTGGCACTATTATAATGATGTGCAGCAGAATGCATTTGCGCAGCTGGTAGATGAATACAACCGCACAGAAGGCGCGGAGAAACACATTACGGTCCAGGCCTACAGCCAGGGGTCCATCTCAGAACTGACCAACAAGATGGAGCTGGTGCTGGACGATTCCGCCAACCAGGTGGAAAGTGCGAATATGTACATGGCTTACCGGGATATGGCCAGCACAGTCTGGCGCAGCAACCCGGATATTTTGGTGGACTGCAGCCAGTATTTCTCAAAAGAAGATCTGGAACAGTACAACCCGGCCTATATAGATGAGGGGTATTTTCAGGACAAGCTTTACATTATTCCCATGGCCAAGTCCACGGAGCTGCTGATGATGAATCAGACGGAGATGGACCGTTTTATGGATGCTAATCCACAGTATACGGCAGAGGATATGACAACCTGGGAGGGACTGGCCCGGGTGGCCCAGGGATATTATGAGTGGACGGACAGCCTGACCCCGGATGTGCCCTGGGACGGGCGGCCGTTTATCGGCATCGATACCCTGGCCAATTATTTTATTGTATCCAACCACGCCATGGGTTCCGATATTTACCATTATGACGATCAGGGCGGCCTGGTGCTGGATTTAAATGAGACGTATATCAAACGGTTGTTTGAGAATTACTATATACCCTTTACAAAGGGATATTACGGAGCCAGCGGCAAGTACCGCAGCGATGATATCAAGCAGTCTTTCCTGGCCGGTTATATCGGGTCTTCCTCCAGCACCCTGTTTTTCCCGCAGGAGGTGGCGGATGAGAATGGTGATATGGTACCCATCGACATGGGGGTATACCCATATCCATATCTGGAGGGCGCCAAAAAGACGGCGATACAGCAGGGGGCTGGAATCGTGACCATCAACAAGAGCCAGAGGGAGAATGAAGCCTGCATGGACTTTATACGCTGGCTCACCATGGAACACAGCTTTGAAATGGCATCCTCCATGTCCTATATGCCGGTGGGGCGCGGTGAGCTGAGCCAGGAGCAGAAGGACACAGTGAAGGATTCCAGGGTACTGTCTGCGCTGAATGTGGGACTTGCCCAGAGTGGGGAGTACCAGATGGTGTACGGCTTTGACTTTAAGAATTCATATGATGTGAGACAGAGTCTGGAGCAAAGCTTTCTTTCGGCGCTGTCAGAGGGAAGAGAGGAGTTCCAGGGTTACCTGAATGCTGGTAAAACCATGGAAGAGGCTGCCCAGCTCATGAATTATGATAAAAAATCTGCTGATTTTTATCAGCGTGTAAAGGGGCTTTTTGGCGAATAGCCCCGGTTGACGGAACGGGG
>URUZ01000133.1 GCA_900551225.1 uncultured Clostridium sp. | reverse complement strand
GTATGTAAGGTTCCTAAGGATCTGTCCCCAGTCCCCTCCCACAACTCTCCGCAGCAGCCCTTCATCTGTGTGCTTTACATCATACAGCCAGGTGTCAACATAGGGCAATGCTTCCCTCAGCCGGTCTGTGGGATACTGTCCCGCCGTCTCCACCGCCGTATTGATCCCCTCCTGCTTCAACAGGCGGAGCAGCTTCACAGCTTCCCCCGCCTGGACAAAGGGTTCTCCCCCGGACAGAGTGACACCGCCGCCGCTCTCCTCATAATAGTCCCGGTCCCTCAGCACTTCCCGGACAATCTCCTCCGCTGCCATCCGCCTTCCCACGAATTCCAGGGCCTCCCCCGGACAGTTATCCACACAGGCACCGCATTCCGTACACATTTCCCCCTGAAAACGGACCCTTCCATTCACATACCGGACCACGCCTGTAGGGCAGGCAGCCTGACAGCCGCCGCAGCCCAGGCATTTCCTCTGGGTGTAGAACAACTGCCTTGCAGCTGTCTGGGACTCCGGGTTAGAGCACCAGGGGCAGCGCAGGGGGCAGCCCTTTAAGAACACCACTGTGCGGATTCCGTCCCCGTCATGGGTAGCAAACCGTTCTATATTAAATACATCCATCATACAACTCCCTGCTCAGCAGCTCATCCTGCACATCCCTGGTCAGATTGACGAACACCGCGCTGTAGCCCGCTACTCTCACAATCAGATCCGGGTAATTCTCCGGATGCTTCTGGGCATCCTCCAACGCTCCCGGCTCCACCACCGTCACCATCAGCTGGCAGCCGCCCTTCTTAAAATACGTGCGGAACAGAGCCCTGACCTTCTCCCTGTCCTCAGCCATCATACGCGGCGTAAATTTCATGTTCTGAACACTGCCGCCGTGGTATCTGGCCTGGAAACGCGCCAGGGAATTCAGCACCGCCGTGGGACCGTTCCCCGCAGCCCCTCCTTGGGGATTGTTGGCCGGATTCATGAACATGCCGCTCCTTCTGCCGTCTGCGGAAGCGCTGGTCCTGTGCCCCCAGTCCGTGTTGGTCTGGTTGTTGCTGATGACGATCAGATAATACCCCATGCCCCGGTCGATTCCCCGCTGCCGGATGCCCTTTGCCACATATTCAAAGAGATCGTTGGCCAGAGTGTCGCATTCCTCGTGGTCGTTGCCATACTTGGGCGCTCTCCACAGTGCCCGCCTCATGACTTCATTTCCCTCGAAATCCGTCAGCAGCGCCTGGTTCACCTGCTCTAGGGTATATTTCCCCTGATCGAACACCAGGGTCTTAACCGCGTACAGCGCGTCGGAGGCGTTGATATTCCCGTAGGTTTCGTTGGTTCCCCCCAGGATCTCCACGCCGCCGTCCAGCAGCGCCCTCCCTCTGCCCACGCAGTTGTCCATCAGGATGCTGGTAAACAGGAAGGACACCTCCCGGTTCATCACCTCATAGCTATGGTATTGGGCCTCCACACTGAGATCGAAATAATAATCCAGCAGACGCTTATAATCATCATAAAATGCTTCAAAGCTGCGGTATTCCCCCGGAGCGGCCAGCTTCACAGGCCCGGCCTTGTATATGCCGTCCATGGGGTCCACGCCTTGATTCATAGCCATGTTCAGCAGCTTTAACAGGTTTAAAAGGGTATTGGGCGTTCCCACGCTCTTGCCCTGTATCACAAATTCCCCGCAGCCAAAGGGCACATACTGCTGCGCCGTCCGCCGGTCCACCCTCATGCCGTACTCCACTGCCGGAATATTGACCTCGTCGTTGTACAGCGTGGGGTAGGTGGCTCCGGCTGCAATGCAGTCATAGGCCATATCCCGGATATCCTGGGGCGTATCCCTGTACAGGCGCAGGGTAAACTGCGGTTCCACATACCGGGTGTCCCGACAGACACGCAGACAGATCCTGGTAAAGAGGTCCCCCGCCTCCGGGTCCTCCCTTCCGGCTCCCCCCACAATGATCCTGCCGTTGACTGTGGTCCTCCGGTTCTCAATCAGGGCCCACAGGGATCTCAAATACCTGTAAGCCTCCTCCTGGGTGATTCTTCCCTGGTCCAGGTCCCGTTTTAAGAAGCTGCCCAGGGCATCGTCCAGCCGGCCGTAGTTGATGGCCCCTGCGCAGAGGGCATACAGCCAGAACAGCTGAAGGGCTTGGTGAAATGTCTCCGGCGGGTCTCTCAGCACAGCTTCCAGATCCCGCTCCATCAGGCGCAGCTCCTCCAGTCTGCCCTCCCCTGCCCCTTCCATGGCTGCCCTGACCAGTTCCCGCTGCCTCTGAATCACTTCCTGAAACAGTTGAAGGGTACCTCTGGCCGCCCGCAAAAATGCTGTCGGACTTCCGCCGGAGTCCGGCGCTGCCTCCAGAACGGATTCCCGGTCCAGGATCTCATCCATCAGGCCGCCCACCCCCAGGCGCATCAGCTTTTTATAGTCCAGCATCATGCCGCTGAGCCGGGCCGTTGCCATCAGAGGGTAATCGCAGTCGATAAAACGGCCGGTGGTGGTTTCATTCAGCACATCCTGACAGTAGATGGTTTTCACATCCCACTGCTGCCAGTAATCGTAGAGCGCATCCACCCGGGCCTTCTCCTGTGGGCCGGGCAGCATTTCCTTAAATTCCCTGAGCTTGTGAAACACACAGTAATGCCCCACCCCGCCGATGCTGGTCACGCAGCCAAATCCAATGGGAAGGAAATCCAGGCGGCCTGCGATCAGGTCACCCTCCTTGATGGTGCAAAACAGGGCTGGGTAAATGGTTCTGAGGCAGTTTAATTCCCGCTGCGCCTTGTCAAGCCCCTGGCTCTCCATGTGCGCCCTGGTGTATTCCTCCATAATCTCCAGCTGTTCCCCCGGCGTTTTCTCACTGGGGATCTTTATGCTGACCTCCACATTCTGTTCACCATCAATGTTTATCCTTGCCACAGTTAACACTCCTATCTGTTTTTTAATTTAAGCCGTTTTAATGTCATGCAGACGACCGCTGTCACCACAGTACCTGCCGCCATGCAGACCAGTCCCATCAGGGGCTTGTTTACAGCGCCCAGGATCAGCACAATGGGGCCGCCGTGAGCCACGGAGTCCGTAATCCCAAAGAGGAAGCCCATGGTACATGCCACCGCGGAACCGATCATGTTGGCCGGGATCACTGCCAGAGGGTCGCCGGCCGCGAAGGGGATCGCACCCTCGGAGATTCCCACAAGGCCCATGGCCAGAGCCGCCTTGCCGTTAGCTGTCTCCTCAGGCAGAAACAGCTGGTGCTTCTTATCCAGAAATGTTGCCAAGGCCATTCCCAGTGGCGCTACGGGAATGGCCATAGCCTGCGCTCCCATAAACTGGGGCTGGCCCTCTGCGATCAGTCCCACGGAGAACATAAATGCCACCTTGCCGAAAGGTCCGCCCATATCAAAGCCCTGCATCAGTCCAATCACAATGCCCAGCAGGATCATGCTTCCTGCCGACATGGACTCCAGCATGGAGAAAAGAGCGGTCATCAGAGAAGCGATGGGCGCTCCGATGATAAATATAAAGATAAAAGCAATAAACAGGGAGCCGGTGATGGGGATGATCACAATGGGCACCAGTGGCTTAATCATCTCCGGCCAGTTAAACTGTTTCATCCACCTGACAAAGTATCCCACCAGCAGTCCGGCTGCAATGGCGCCGATGAAGCCGGTTCCCGCATCCGCCCCGTAGAAGGAGCCGTTATTGGCAATCCAGCCGCCGATCATACCGGGGGCCAGGGCCGCGCGGTCGCCGATGGCGTATGCTATGTAGCCTGCCAGAATGGGGATCATCATGGTAAATCCGGCGCTGCCCACTGCGGAGATCTGATTCCAGAAGCTGCCCTCCGGAATCACCAGGCCCTGAGGCGTGGGCTTCCCGCCCACTGCCAGGGAGATGGCGATCAGCAGTCCCCCGATGACCACGAAGGGGATCATGAAGGAAACACCGTTCATCAGCGCCTTGTAGAGCATTTTGCCGCTTGCTACTGCGGGGGCCTCCTTCTCCCGGGCTGCCTGCCTCTGGCTCTCCCCTGCCCGCTCCGCCGTGCTTCCGCCATACACCGGCGTTTTTGTGTCCAGCACCCTTCGGATCAGTTCCGCCGGGTGGTCAATTCCCTCCTTCACATTGGTGCTCACCACCCGCTTTCCAAGGAAACGTTCCATGTCGGTCTCTTTGTCGCTGGCAATGATGATTCCCTCCGCCCGGTCAATCTCCTCCCTGGTGGGCATGTTGTCCGTGCCGATGGAGCCGTTGGTCTCCACCTTGATGGACACGCCCAGTTCCTGGGCTGCCTTGGCCAGCGCCTTGGCTGCCAGGTAAGTGTGGGCCACGCCCACGGTGCAGCCGGTCACCCCAATCAGGAACTTCTCCGGCTCTCTGTTTCCAGCCTTGCCGCTCTCCGGCTGTGCCGCCTCCTCCGTAAGGGCCGCAATAATATCTTCCGGCCTCCTGGCCCCCTTGATGCGCTCCAGGCAGGTGTTGTCCA
The DNA here is from genome assembly GCA_900551225.1 of uncultured Clostridium sp. Classification (GTDB taxonomy): domain Bacteria; phylum Bacillota; class Clostridia; order Lachnospirales; family Lachnospiraceae; genus Enterocloster. The sequence continues at coordinate 7,443 of URUZ01000133.1, read as the reverse complement.
GCAGCCGTGAGGTGATTCCGCTGAGCAGTGTGATGTGTGTGTCATCCGCGTTAACGGGCATTGCGATAAGGAAAATAACCTGGCTGGCCGTGCCGCCCTCGCTGAACCTGACTCCGCGGGCCGAGGTTCCGATTGCCACCGCGGGCCTCAGCACTGCATCCGACTTCCCGTGGGGCAGAGCCACCCCGTTCTCCAGATCTGTGGAGACCTGTGCTTCCCGTTCCAATACATCCTGAATATATCTGTCCTTGTCCTGCAGCACCCGTTCCTGGAAGAGCAGCTCCGCCAGCTCACGGACCGCCCCATTCTTATCCTCCGCCTGCATGTCAACCTTGATCAGCTTTGACGACAGAAATCTCGTTATATCCCCCATTTTGAATCCTCCTGATTATCATCATATTCTGCGGTCTGATACCTTTCTATACAGCAAATACCACCGGCCATCCAATCCCTATACTTTCTGCTCCCCTCCTCCCCCATTTTTTCAGATGAAAACTGCCTGCCGGTTCTTATGAATTTACTATAGCACCGGGCAGGTTCATTGTCAATCTTTTTGATTCATTTTAATTCATTTTGTCTCTTTGCGATTCAGAAAATTATGTCTCAGGCAATAGCCCCTTCCACTGGCATATCCCGTCTGATTGTGATACACTTGCCTTATTATAATGTACACTTAAGGAGGAACTGTCTGTATGAAGAAATCAAGGAATCTATTATGTCTCACCCTGGTGCTGTCCGCGGGTTTTACCATGACCTCCCTGGCTCAACGTTTTAACCCTGACACACATATTGGGAATATCACGGAGGAGGATGTGCAGGATCTTAATATGGACCTTGCAGAGGAGAATATCCTGAACAACCTGACATCAGCCATCGAATATGACGAGAACACGGACACCTACTACGAAGATAACTATACAAAAGCCGGACCGGGCAGCTGGGCACAGGATGATAACGGCTGGTGGTACAAGCTGGACAACGGTTCCTACTATAAAAAAGGCTGGGTCAGAATCGATGGGGACCGGTATTATTTCGATGAGAACGGATACATGAAAACAGGCTGGATTGAGATTGGGGAACACTGGTATTACACCGACGACAGCGGTGTGATGGTCACTGGCACCCGCCAGATCGACGGAAAATCATACACATTCAACGCATACGGGATCATGCAGTAACGTCCCCCCAGCAGCACAAGAAAGCTCCAAACCGGCAGATTCATTGTCCGCCCGGTCTGGAGCTTTTCTGTATAATAATTGTTATTATATTTTATGCAGTCACTGCCGCCGTCTGATTCTGTTCCACGAATTTCCTTATATTGGAAACTCCTGCAAACTTCTGCACAATTCCATCCCGTTCCACAACCAGCGTGGGGGCCTGGAAGATGCCGAACTTCTCTGACAGCTCCGGATGCTCCTCAGCGTCAATCACTCTGTAATCCACACCCTTCAGAAATTCCCTGGCGGTTTTACAGTTAGGGCAGGTTTTGGTGGTAAACAGGAACATTGCCGTGCTTGTGCTGCCGGGAAGCGCTGTTTTTGCCGCCTGGGCGCTCACCTCATCTTTGCTCTCCACCCCGGCCGTGCACTGGCTGGCCGGCTTGATGCGGGAGACGCCGTGCTTCAGCTGGGAACTGCCGATATCATAGGCAGTACGGTTCTTGTACTCCTGGGTCTTGCCCTCGTTCCAGTTCTTAACAGGACGGTAGTAACCGGTGATCCGGCTGTACACCTCCGCTGTCTCCCCGCATACGGGACAGGTGAAATGCTCCCCTGCCAGATATCCGTGGTTCTTGCAGATAGAATAAGTGGGGCTCATGGTGTAATACGGCAGCTTGTAATTCTCCGCAATGGTGCGCACCAGGTTGGCCGCTGCCTGCCAGTCCGGCAGCTTCTCTCCCAAAAAGGCGTGGAACACCGTGCCTGAGGTATACAGGGTCTGAAGCTCGTCCTGAATATCCAGGGCATCGAACACATCCACAGTGTAATCCACCGGCAGATGGGAGCTGTTGGTGTAATAGGGCGTGTCGCCCAGGGCGCCGGCGGTGATGATCTCCGGGTAGCGCTTCTTGTCATGCTTGGCCAGACGGTAGGTGGTGGACTCCGCCGGAGTGGCTTCCAGGTTGTAGAGGTCGCCGTACTGCTCCTGGTAATCGGACAAGCGGGTGCGCATGTGGTTTAACACATCCTGGCTGAACTTCTGGCAGGCTGCTTCAGACATATCGCAGCGGACCCAGTTGGCGTTGAGCCCGGCCTCGTTCATGCCGATCAGTCCGATGGTGGAGAAATGGTTCTCAAAGGTTCCCAGATACCGTTTGGTATAGGGATACAAACCCTGGTCCAGCAGCTTGGTGATCACCTCGCGCTTGGTCTTTAAGGACCGGGCGCAGATATCCATCATGTGGTCCAGGCGTTTGTAGAAATCCGCCTCGTTCTTGGCCAGGTACGCGATTCTGGGAATGTTGATGGTCACCACGCCCACAGAACCGGTGCTCTCGCCGGCGCCGAAGAATCCGCCGGTCTTTTTGCGCAGCTCCCTCAGATCCAGACGCAGGCGGCAGCACATGCTGCGCACGTCGCTGGGTTCCATGTCGCTGTTTATATAATTGGAAAAATATGGTGTACCGTACTTGGAGGTCATCTCAAACAGCAGACGGTTGTTCTCCGTGTCGGACCAGTCGAAGTCGTTTGTAATGGAATATGTAGGGATGGGGTATTGGAAACCGCGGCCGTTGGCATCGCCCTCAACCATGGTCTCGATAAAGGCCTTATTGATCAGGTCCATCTCCGCCTTGCAGTCCTTGTAGCGGAAATCCATCTCTCTGCCGCCCACAATGGCGTTCATCTCCGCCATATCGTTAGGCACGGTCCAGTCCAGGGTAATGTTGGAGAAGGGAGCCTGGGTGCCCCAGCGGCTGGGGGTGTTGACGCCGTAGATGAAGGACTCGATGCATTTCTTCACTTCGGGATAGCTTAAGTTATCCACCTTTACAAAGGGGGCAAGGTAGGTATCGAAGGAGGAGAAGGCCTGGGCGCCGGCCCATTCATTCTGCATGATGCCCAGGAAATTGACCATCTGGTTGCACAGCACGGAGAGGTGCTTGGCCGGTGAGGAGGTGATCTTGCCGGTGATGCCGCCCAGTCCCTCCATCAGAAGCTGTTTAAGGGACCATCCGGCGCAGTAGCCGGTGAGCATGGACAGGTCATGAATATGGATGTCCGCTTCCCTGTGGGCCTGCGCGATCTCCTGATCATAGATCTCGCTGAGCCAGTAGTTGGCGGTCACAGCGCCTGAGTTGCTGAGGATCAGGCCGCCTACGGAGTATGTAACCGTGGAATTCTCCTTAACACGCCAGTCTTCCACCTTCACGTAGTTGTTCACCACGTCCTTGTAATCTAAAATGGTACTGTTCATATTGCGGATCTTCTCACGCTGTTTTCTATATAAAATGTATGCTTTGGCCACATCGGTGTAGCCGGTCTGCTCCAGCACGTGCTCCACGCTGTCCTGAACCTCCTCCACGCTGATGCGTCCGTCTCTCATCTTATCCTGGAAATCTGCCGTCACACGCAGAGAAAGCAGTTCCAGAATCTCATTGTTAAAGTCCTTGCCCGTAGCCTTGAATGCCTTTTTGATTGCCTCAGTAATCTTGTTCAGACTAAAATCGGCTATCTCCCCATCACGTTTTACAACTTCAATCATTACAAACATAACTCCTTTCGACCCTCTGTCAAATGATAATGGCCCCCGGCATCTGCCCTATAAGAAGCAGAAAGTCCCCGGACAGAATATCCGGTGACACCGTTGTTTACATCACATCTCGTTATCATTACGCCACGTACCTCATTATAGCAGACCCAAACAGAAAACACAATATCTATGATGAACTTTTTACGCCATCCTAGATATTGTGTTTTATTAACTCTGCTTATAATTGTCCAAAAGCCTTGTATTTACGTTGGTTACGCGGGAATATGGAGCATGGAGTTGGCCACATTGATGGTTACAACGATCAGACAGCTGACCATGGAGCCCAGCCATACCTTTCCTGTCAGCTTAAATAAATAGCGGCACAGATAAGGTACTATGAACAGGAGCACCAGCAGCTGATAGGTCTGAATGCAGTTCAGGCACGCGGTTCCGTAGGGGTTGATTCCGTTGGAGTAAACGTTGGTGTACATCACCAGCTGCATGAGGGCCAGGCCCAGGATATTGCCGATTCCGCAGATCAGCAGGTTCAGCCACTCCTTCTGTCCCCCTATGCGGCGGGAGCTGTTGGTGGAGACGGAAACCATGAAGTAATACGGGAAGAACATCACCGCATAGCTCAGGGCATATGGAATATGTATGGGCTTAAACACCTTGATGGCCAGCACCCACAGCCGGAAGTCCGTGACAAAGAAGTAATTGGCCAGAAATACCACGCTGAAGAAGGAGACTCCCACCAGAAGCGTCAGCAGCAGTGTTTTGAACAGTTCCTTTCCATTGGTCTTGATTCCCCACTGTTTGGGAGTGACGCCGTTCTTGGAGCCGGCGAACTTGTAGCTGAGCCAGAACAGCAGCAGGCCCACAATAGCGTTAAAGATTGCCCACACCCACACAAAGTTGGTCATTTTCTGGGGGAACATCCAGGTCAGCACAGACTGCTTGGACTGAACCGGGAACAGCGCCGTGGATATCTTGATGGCAGGAAGGAAGAACTGCCAGGAAACCAGGGCCGAGAAGATCCAGGTGCCCCAGAATACCAATTTGCTCTTTGTACTGCTAAGGGCCGGAAGCTTCTCAGGAACAGGGGTTGCCAGGGAAGCGAAAAACGGGAACCGCATAAACAGGGAAGCCAGCGGAACCAGCAGCAGGAACATTCCGATAAAACCAAGGAAATTAAAGAGCTCCTTGACCAGCCAGAACTGGTTGGACACCGGGATGGGATTGGTCATCTCAAAGGCCTGGGTAAAGAAATCCGACAGGGCCGCGGCCTCTGTGGTGGAAAAGCGCTCGTATGCGTGTACTTCCGGCGGATTATACACCACCCGCAGGGTATTGTCCTCTGCGCTGCCGTAATAATGTTCCATCTCGATTGTATCCAGTTTTTCATCCAGCACGCTGTTCACCAAGGAGATCATATCCGGATGAACCGTCAGGTCATACGCAACGCCGTCCACCTGATAATTGCCTCTGCCGAACTCATCGTTAAAACCATTGTAAACCGCAACGCTGGCGTAGGCCCGCTTTGGCATCTCCTTGTCCTCAGGAGCGCCCACAATGCCGTGGACAGCAAAGGTGTCGTCCTTCACACCGAATGCGATCTCACTGGTCTGGACTCCCGCTGCAAAGGCAGCGGCCACCTTGTTCTGGGACTGGGCATATGCCAGTTCGGCCGGGGTGATCGACCTTCCGCCCTCTGAATCTTCACTGGCGGCCGCCTCCAGGGCTTTTTCATACTGAACGCCATAGTGGGCCAGGGTGTTGGAGATGATACGCCCTCCCAGGGAGTGGCCGGTGACACCGATTCTGCTGGTATCCACAAAGTCCAGATTGGCCGCGGCAAATTCCACCAGCGCGATCATGCCCGCATCCGTCCAGGCAAATTCACTGTAAGGCTCCGTGCCGCCGCTGGACAGGCCGTGCATGTAGGGGTCAAATGTGATCACCGCGATGCCGCGCCGGGACAGCTCAATGCCTGGAATATCCATCTGCTCTTTGCTGGCATAGGTTCCCGCAGTGGCGATCACCAGGGGTACCTTGTTCTCAGCCGTGGCATTTTTCGGCCGGTACATGTTGCAGGACAGGTACTTTCCGCCGCTGGTTGGCACCTTGAAGGTATACACCTGGGTCTTTTGGAGATTTGTCTGCAGGGCGGAGGCCCCAATACAGCTGATGAGAATCAGGACCAGTCCCACGCAAAGCCATTTGACCGCCCAGCTTCTGCCCCTCACACGCTCGACATTTTGTAACTTTTCCTTTGTTTTCATACTCTCTTTTGCACTCAGCCCCTGATGGCGGAGCTGACGTGCACTCCTTTCTTAAGTCTGCACTCCTTTTAACGCCTTCTCTATGGATCAACTCCCTGCCATTGGGAGATGCTCTTACCTTTACTCTGCTGATGCGATCACTGAGACCCCATCGGGAATCACAACCGTATCCCAGGTTTCTTTCCCCAGAATCCGCTGCGCTGTGCTGACTGCCTGTTCCATGGAATGGGCCGGTATCATTTGGAAATTCTCCACCATTTCATCCGGCGCGTCCGATATAAAGATCACGGTTGCCCTGCACAGGACCCGGGCAAAGATCTGGGACTGCCACTGGTCCACCACGGTCTGGTCAGGCGGCGTGCTGATGAAGCATTTCAGCATGCGTCTTAAGTCCTTCTCCTTCTCAAAGCTGCTGTAGAAGCCGTCTCCTCCGTGGCCGTCCTGCGCCTTGGCAGCAATGATGATCACCCCGTTTTCCCTGACCACGGCCTCCGCCGCGGTCATGCCTTTTACAGCCTGGTAAATGTTCTGATCCAGGGGATATCCCCCGTTGGTGGTCACCACCAGATCCGCCTCTTTGGACCTGACCCCACAGTGCTGCGCCAGGAAACGGCAGCCCGCCTCATGGGCCTTCTCACAGTCGCCGGCCACCGCGTGTATGATCTCCTTGTGCCCGTTGATCACCACATTGCAGATAAAATCCAGCCCCGCCGCCCTGGCTGCGAATATCATGTCGCGGTTCATGGGATTTCCCTGGATCGACCCTGCTCTGGCCTTGGGGCTGTTGATAAACTGTCCGTTGTGGTTGTACAGTACGGTCCTGCGGTCCGCCACCCCCGGCAGCACGCTCTTGCGGCCTCCTGAGAATCCTGCGAAGAAATGCGGCTCGATAAATCCCTCCGACACCAGCAGATCCGCCTCCACCGCCATTTTGTTGAGAATCATCCTGCCTCCCGAGGGAAGCAGGCCCAGATCCGTCATCTCGGAACAGTCACAGTCATGGACCACTATATTCTCCCGCTGGGCAATCTCGCTCCCAAACTTCTCCTCCAGCTCTTTTCTCGAACTGTTCCGGTGGCAGCCGGTGGCAATCAGGATCGTCACCTCCGCCTCAGGGTTCCCAAGGCGGATCTCCCGCAGCATGGGTGGAATCATAATCTTACTGGGCACAGGGCGGGTGTGGTCGCTGGCCAGAATCACCACCTTTTTCTTTCCCCTGGCCAGTTCTCTGAGAGGCTGGGTGCCGATGGGGTGCTGCAGCGCTTCCTCCACCAGCTCCTCCTGGGATACAGGCGGAATGTAAGCTTCCAGTCTGGAAGTGAGAAAGCGGGGATTCAGCTTCTGCAGAACACTGCAGTCAATTGTGCCCTTTCCATAGGGCAGTTTGTATTGTTCCATCATTTTTAGTCTTTGCTCCTTTTAGTCGGATATTGTTTGTTCATATTTTGTTCATAGGTAATATGATATTACC
>URUZ01000132.1 GCA_900551225.1 uncultured Clostridium sp. | reverse complement strand
CGCCGGTCCAAAGAAATTAAACTCGCCAAGGCTCGGACACCGTTTCTTTGGACCGGCAACGCAAATCACCAGCGCCTAAGTTCCACTGCTCTCCTCCACAAGTCGCCGGCTCCTCCCCTGTCCGCCCCGCACCAACCTTCTTCTTTTCCGGGTAAGTCTGTGGAACGTCCGCTGACGCATCCAGGCGCGGGAATAAGAAAAAAGACGTCCAAGAGCTTAAGATATTCCCATAATATGGTGAATACTTGAAACAGAGGAAGCAGTGAATGCTTCTTGCTTCAGGGATATCTTAAGCCTTCGGAGATCTTTTTTCTTATTCTCGAGCCTGGATGCGTCAGCGGACGTTTCGTAACCTAGCCGCCCCTTCCGGCCGCCGCCTGTCCGCCCACCCTCAGGTTCCATCAGTACACCAGCCCACGTCCGCGTAACCATTCGCGCCCAATTCACCCCAGCACATACCCAGCCATAAAAACAGCCGTCACAACCAGGCAGGCCGCCTCTGCCGCCGCTCCCGCGTACCACACCATATCCGCTCCCAAAGCCATGGGCAGCAGCAGAATGGCCGCTGCCGGGAACACCAGGCCTCTGCCCGCTGAGATGGGGAAGGATCTGGACGCCCGGCCGATGGAGGTAAAAAATGCGGCGGACACAACGTTCAACCCCATAAGAGGAAATGCCCATGCATAATTTCGCACTGCCGCCACTCCGGCATCAAAGAGAACACTCTCCGGCCGGATAAACAATGCCACCAATCCGGCGCCGAAGAACCGGCAGACCACCCAGCCGGCCGCTCCGAACAGGATTCCCATGGTCAGACCCATCTTCAGCAGTCCCTCATAGCTGGCCCTGTCCTTTCTCCCAAAGTAGAAGCTGGCAATGGGCTGCATTCCCTGGGCTGTTCCGGACATCATCATCAGGATAAAGGTGTTGATGTAGCCCACCACCGTGTAGCATACCACGCCGTCCTCCCCCAGCAGCCCCAGAATCGTCCTGTTAAACAGGAATACCACGATGCCGTTGGAGAACTCTGTGATGCCATCCGCAGCGCCCAGGGGAAGGGTCCGCCTGTATATCTTCAGATTCCATGCGAACCTTGTAAAATGCAGGTTTTTGGAATGTCTTGCAAAATATAAGACGTACAATGCAACCGACAGTATCTGTGCCAGCCCGGTGGCAAACGCCGCGCCTCTGACTCCCCAGCCGAACTTCATCACAAACAGCCAGTCCAGGACCACATTGGAAATGCCGGCCAGAGCCACGCCTATGACGGAGATCTGGGGAGCGCCGTCCGTTTTCACCAGCACCTCCATGTTGTAGGCGCAGATAAAGAACACCGCAAATGGGGCGATTGTCCCCACATACTCCTTCACGTAGGCCAGGGTATCTGGGGTGGCCCCCAGAAACAGCGCCACCCGCTCCAGGTTAAACAGGGTCACAGCCGTGATGGCAAGAGCCGCCGCGGCAGAGACTGCCAGATTCTGGGAGAACAGCCGGCTGGCCTCCTCATGTTCCCCCAGACCCAGGCGGATGGCGATTACGGTGGACATCCCCACCGCAATCATCAGCCCGCAGGCAAACATGGCCGCATTGTAGGGCGAGGACAGGTTCACCGCCGCCAGGGCCTTCTCCCCCACTCCCTTTGCCACGAACATTCCGTCCACCATGGTGTAGATGGAGAAGGCCAGCATGGACAAAATGGACGGGATCGTGAAGTGCAGAAACTTGCGGATCAGCACTCTGTTGTTATACCAGGTATTTTTCATAATCATGTTCACAGGGATTGCCCCAGCTGATCCACCCAAAGCCCTGGTCCAGACAATAGATCATGGAGGCAATGGTGTTCATGCCGGCCGCGTGGTTGCAGATGGAGCCCGGATAGCCGTAATGGTCCTTCATGCACTCCATCAGGTACTCCGCTGTGACGTTCCCCCTCTCCTTCTTCAGCAGGCCGTACAGCCTCTGCCCCCGGAAATGCCGCACATGGTCAGGGTCTGCCGGCACAAACCGGTCAATGCTGGGATCTGCCTGGAAATCATTCCCCTGGGTCACAATGCCCCTGTGGGGCTCCAGCGTGTAATTTTCCTTAGGGCTGGTCTCATAGACAATACCTCCGTCCAGGGCAGAACCAATCACATAGTTCAGAGAAATACAGGGTTTAAAGCCGTCCAGCAGCGCCCTGGCCTCCCCAAGGCTTCTGCACTGCAGCAGCCTGCGCCTCATAAAATTGGTGGGCACGGCGATCCCCCTGCGGTCCAGGGTTGACAGCAGCGTAGAACAGTTCAGGGACAGCCCGTGGCTGTTCATTCCGTTGCGGATCAGCTGGGCCGGCTCCGTCAGCCCCATAATCCTGGTGCCATTGCCCTCATCGATATGGATGATGTACAGGTTCTCCCCCATGAACTTGTGATTATCCCAGTTCTGGCCTGCGAAGGTGTGTCCCCCCTCTGCCGCCTCCGGGGTCACGCAGAAGCAGGTGCACTCATTGTGCTCGAAGTTGTTGACGCCGCGTTTGAATTTCATCAGTTCATACCGCGTATTCAGCACCATCACCAGCCCCAGGTCCACGCCTGCGCCCTCCGCGATCCCACGGACTTCCTCCATCAGGTCCGGCATCTCCCGGTCCAGATAGGGAACATACCGGAGCGCCAGCTCCACCACCTGATCCCAGGTGTAGCCCTTTCTCTCAAATGTCTTTTCATATCCCTCACGGACCTTTAAGATCTCTTCCCGCACCTGGGCGCCGTGCTGGCGTCCCCGTTCAGCCGGGCTGTCCGCATTTATGTATATCTCCCTTAATCTTGACATGTAGCATCACTCCTCGCTTTTATTCCATTCCTGTATTCCTCTTTAAAAGAAGGGGAACACCACAGGAAGGATCAGAATACAGAATATAAAATTGATAATCAGCAGCGGCCAGCCGTATTTTGCGAAATCCTGGAACCGCAGGTTGGTGAAGGGCATCAGCAGCTGGTTGGTACCGGACGCCATGGGGGTCAGGTAGGAGCTGGTGGCCGCCATTGCGATGGCCATGACCATGGCTCTGGGGTCTGCGCCCATCTGGGCCGCCAGATTGATGGCCACGGGCGCCAGCACCCCGGCGCAGGCCATGTTGTTCATAAACTGGGTCATGATCACTGTCCCTATCCACAGAACGCCTGTGATCACATAGAGATTGGTGCTGCCTCCGATGAGGCCGATGACAATATTTCCGAATATGTCGCCCAGGGCCGTCATCTTGATGATGGCAATGGCCAGGTTGATGCCCGCGCAGAACAGAACCAGTTTGGCGTTGATCTGCGTAAAACACTTGTTGGGCTCCACCACTTTGAAGATAACCAGCAGGGCGATCAGCCCGTAGCCGATAAAGTAGGGGTGCAGATCCAGCCCCGCGGTGCTGTCCGTTGCCAGGGCCGCCAGGAACACGGCAAAGGCTATGCCCACAATCTTCTGTTTTTTCTTTAACGATGCGTCCAGGGTCTCATTGGCCTGGGTCTGAAGCTTGGCATCGCCCGGCACCGTCTCCTCGTAGGAGGGGCACAGCCGGTTGAAAATGATCAGATAGATCCCGCCAAAGATCATAATGGGGACGCCCACCCAGGCAAATTCCAGCATCCCAAGGCCCTTCAGCCCGCTGTCCAGCAGAGCCGTGTTGGCATACACATTGGATGTGGTGCCGATCAGAGTGCAGGCCCCGCCCAGGGTGGTTGCAAAGATCACGAACAGGATCATCTTGGAATAGCTGAGATTGGTGCGTTTTGAGATACCATAGATCACCGGCACCATGGCCATGGCCACATGGTTGTTGGCCAGCACAAAGGAGAACGAGGCCCCGAACACAAACAGGATCAGGTATATCATCAGATCCCTGTGCTTCCCGTCCGCCTTGTTGGCTGCCTTCACCACCGTGTTGCCGATCACCTGATCAAGACCCGTGGCTGCCATCATGCCGCTGAATATACAGATCACATACATCAGCTGAAGCCCCGAACTGGAAAAAACGCTGTAAACCTCTTTTGTCGTCATACTTCCGCAGAACACCACCACAGGCGCCACCGCCACATAAGTCAGCCAGTTCGGCAGCTGGAACGCCAGTATCAAAATAAAGAGCACAACTCCTATGATTGCGCCGATTGTAGACAATGCCATAACCCCTTAACCTCCTTGAGAAACATTTTCCGCTACACGTATTTTGAAATGCCTTGCAAGTTCATCCCTGAGTTCATTATAGCCCCAGGGGTAACTTAAGTCAAATATGCGAATTTTCGAATTTTCATAAGCGTTTGCTTATGTTTCTTCTTGACCTCCCCCAGGTTATCCGTTATGCTGTAATCAGAGTTTTCATAGAACACAGGAGGCGAAATAAAATGGATTCCAAGAAACTAGAATATCTTCTGAAAATTGCGGAGAACCAGTCCATCACTGAGGCCGCCAAGCAGCTGTACCTGTCCCAGCCGGCTTTGAGCCAGGTGGTCAGCTCCTTTGAAAAGGCCTACGACACCAAGCTGTTTGAGCGCAGAAACGGCAGACTCTTTCTCACCTACACCGGCGAGCTGATCCTGCAGGCAGCCAAGGAACACCAGTTTCTGGAGAACAACCTGAAGAACCAGATTGAGGACGCCAAGTCATCCCGCACCGGCAGGCTTCGCATCGGCCTGTCCCCCGGGCGGACACTGCATTTTCTCCCGGTGATCCTGCCCGACTTCAGGCGGGAATTCCCCCAGCTCCAGCTGGAGATCGACACCCGCGCAGGCACCGGCTATGAGACCATGGTGGCCGAGGGGGACCTGGACATCGCCTTTGTGATGGACTCCGCGGATGTTCCGTCCAGGATCAAGAACGCCCTTGTCTATGAGCCGCTCTTTGTGTACTACTGCCTTCTGGCCGCGCCTCCCCACCATCCCATTGCCAGGGAGACAGAGGGCATCTTCGACTGGCGCGAACGGCCGGCCATTGATCTGAACAGGGTCCGGGACGAACCGTTTATCGGCACCAGCCACTCCCGCAGAAATGCCCAGTGGATGGACGGAATCTATCAGAGCTATGGCTTTGTGCCCCACGAGACTATCCTGCTGTCCGAGGAATCCGCAGTCTTTAACCTGGTCCAGGCGGGCATCGGCTTTGCCCTGATGCAGGATCATTTTGCCTTCGCCCTGAAGCACGGCGCCTTCTTCCGCCTGGACAAGGACAACTCCGCCACCACCCTGTGCGCCATCTACCGCAAGGACGTGTTCCTGACCAGGACCATGCGGACCTTTATCAACCTGGTGAAGGAGCACACGACCATGGGAACCTTGAACGCAATTCATTAACATCGTGGTAAATTTTACCATAATCTGATATAATAGACTCTGACTGTATCATACAATCAGGGGGAAAATACTTATGCCAAATACCATGTTCTTCAGCCTGCTTCTCAACATCGGCCTGCTGGTGCTCATCGCCACCCTGCTAACCCATGTGCCCTATGTGCGCCGTCTGCTGCTAAACAGCAGCAACCCTGTCAGCGGCCAGGCGGCTCTGGCCATTATCTTCGGCGCCATCAGCATTGTCAGCACCTACACCGGCGTCCGCGCCCAGGGCGCCATTGTCAACACCAGGGTTATCGGCGTGCTGGCTGCCGGGCTTTTGGGAGGTCCGTTTGCAGGCATGGGCGCTGCCGTCATCGGCGGCTTCCACCGCTACCTCTTCGATGTGGGCGGCTTTACCGCAGTCAGCTGCGCAGTATCCACACTGGTGGAGGGACTGATCGGCTCTGCATGTTCCAGGCGTTTTAAACAGGGACGGCTGGACGGCACCTGCATTTTCCTGATTACCGCCATCGCCGAGATCGGGCAGATGGCCATCATCCTTTTAATCTCCCGCCCGCTGGAAGCGGCTGTCCAGCTGGTCCGGCTCATCGCTTTCCCCATGATCATCATGAACGCTCTGGGCATGGTGGTGTTCATCGGCGCCTTCAACCGTGTATTCATTGAGGAGGACAGTGTCTTTGCAGGCAAGATGCGCCTGGCCTTAAGCATCGCCGACCAGAGCCTGCCCCATCTGCGCAAAGGCCTGTACAGCACTGCAGACATGGAGGCTGCGGCCCAGATCATCTACAGCGCCATCAGCTGCGAGGCGGTGATGATCACCGACACCCAGAAGGCGCTGGCCTACTGCGGCGACAGTAAGTACAGCGACCTGCAGACAGACAGGCTGCTCCCTCCCATCCTGGAGTCCATCTACGATAAGAAGGCCACCACCTTTTATCAGGCAGAGAAAAGCGACCCTCTCTACAACATTTTGAAGCGGCACATTATCATTGCAGCCCCCCTGATCGAGAAGGAACAGCCTGTGGGAAGCCTGACCATCATGGTCAGAAAACAGTGGCACGGCTCTGAGGCCAACTTAAGTTTCGCGGACGAGCTGGCAAAGCTGTTCTCCACCCAGCTGGAGCTGTCGGACCTGGACTACCAGAAACGGCTGCGGCGCAAGGCGGAGCTAAAGGCCCTCCAGTCCCAGGTCAACCCCCATTTCCTCTACAACGCCCTAAATACAATCTCCTACGTCTGCCGTGAGAACCCGGACAGGGCCAGGGAGCTGATTCTGACCCTGTCCACCTATTACCGCCAGACCCTGGAGAACGACCAGTACATGCTGAGCCTCCACACGGAGCTGTTCCACGTCAACAGCTACCTGGAGCTGGAGAAAGCCCGGTTCGAGGAGAAGCTGAAGGTGGAGATCCTGGTGGATGAGGACCTGACCTGCATGGTCCCCTCCTTCATCCTTCAGCCCCTGGTGGAGAACGCAGTCCGTTACGGAATCGACCAGTGGGGCAACCGGTTTGTGTCCATCCGCGCCGAAGCCAGGGGCAGGCTGGCCGAGATCTCCGTGTCGGATCACGGCCCGGGCTTTCCCGAGGAGGTGGTCCGCGGCCTGGATTCCGGCTCCGGCGACCACGGCGTGGGCCTGATCAATGTCCACAAGCGCCTGAAGAGCATCTATGGGGAACAGGGCGGGCTGCACATCGACAGTTCCCCCTCCGGCTCCAAAGTCTATTTTACAGTGCCTTCCCCGGACGGCCCGGAGACAGCTGATGAACAGGAGGTCAGACCATGAAGATCGCAGTTATTGACGATGAGCGCCCCGCACGCAGAGAATTAATTCACCAGATTTTGGAAAATGTTCCGGAAGCGGAGATCCAGGAAGCGGACAGCGGGGCCTCCGCCCTGGCCCTGATCAGCACCCTTCCCTTTGACCTTCTTTTTGTGGACATCAATTTAAATGACATGGAAGGCACCACCCTGGCTGCCGCTGCCAAAAAGATCCTGCCCAAAGCCCACATCGTCTTTGCAACCGCCTACTCCCAGTACGCGGTCAAGGCCTTTGAGCTGGGGGTGAACAACTACCTTCTGAAGCCATTTGACCCGGACCGCGTGAAACGCGTGCTGGACAGATGCAGGGCCGACTTGGAAGCCACTGTCACCGCGGCCCAGCCCACCGGACGCCTGGCCATCAACACCAACCGCAAGATCCTGTTCCTGGACATCAGCCAGATCGTCTATGTGGAGACCTCCGGCAGAAGCTGCGTGATCCACACCACGGACGGCGATTACACGGAGAACCAGCTGCTGGGGGAATACGAAAAACGTCTGGCTCCCTGCGGTTTCTTCCGGATTCACAAGAGCTTCCTGGTCAATATAAACTGCATCTCAGAGATGTTCCCCTGGGCGGGCGGCAGCCTGGCAGTGAAGATGCAGGGCTTTGAAAAAGAGATCCTGCCTGTGGGGCGGGAAAAAGTAAAGCCCCTCCGCCAGCTTGTGGGCCTGTAAGCCCTCCGGCCATAACGGCGCATTAACGTTTTTATATCAAAACGTTAATGCGCCGTTTTCTGCTTTTCATGCATTTTACACTGTAGTTCATACAAAAAAGCTTTTCTTTTGTGCACATTTCTATATAATAAGGTCAGATAGAAAAAACAGTAATACAACATTAACGAATCACAAGGAGGTAGGCAGTATGATTAGTTTCTTTGCATGTCTGGCATTATTGATTGTAGGCTTCTTGATTTACAGCAAGGTGGCGGAAAAGGTATTCGGACCGGATGACCGGAAGCCCCCGGCACTAACCATGACCGACGGCAGCGACTATGTTCCCATGGGAACCCCGCGGATCTTCCTGATCCAGCTGCTCAATATTGCAGGCCTTGGCCCCATCTTCGGCGCTCTGGCCGGAGCCGTCTGGGGTCCCAGCGTTTTCCTGTGGATCACCCTGGGCACCATCTTCGGCGGCGGTGTCCACGACTACATGGTGGGCATGATGTCCATGCGCCACAAGGGAGCCAGCGTATCTGAGCTCACCGGTACATATCTGGGCAACACCATGAAACAGGTGATGCGAGTATTCTCCGTGGTTCTTCTTGTTTTAGTGGGTGTCAGCTTCTCCACCGGACCGGCAAACCTGCTGGCCATGCTCACCCCCAATGTACTGGATACCCGCTTCTGGCTGGTGGTTGTACTGATCTATTACTTTATTGCAACATTTGTTCCCATTGACAAGGTGATCGGCAAGATCTATCCCATCTTCGGTATCTGTCTGATCGTTATGGCACTGGGCGTTGGCGGAGCGATCCTCTTAGGCGATTACACCATCCCCGAGATCACCCTGGAGAACCTTCACCCTGCAGGGAACCCGATCTGGCCCACCATGTTCGTATCCGTGGCCTGCGGAGCCATCTCCGGCTTCCATGCAACCCAGTCCCCGCTGATGGCCCGCTGCCTGACCAATGAGCGCGCCGGCCGCGGAGTGTTCTACGGCGCCATGGTTGCCGAGGGCGTCATCGCCTTAATCTGGGCCGCCGCCGGCGTGGCATTCTACAACGGCACGGGCGGACTGCTGACCGCGCTTGGCAATGGACAGTCCAGCGTTGTATACGAGATCTGCTTCACCCTCTTAGGCCCTGTGGGCGCGGTGATCGCCATGATCGGCGTCATTGCCTGCCCCATCTCCTCAGCGGACACCGCTTACCGCAGCGCCCGCCTGACCCTTGCAGACTGGTTCAAATTCGACCAGAAATCTGTTAAAAACCGTCTGATCCTCACTGTTCCGCTGCTGGGCGTTGGCGCTGTACTGACCCAGTTTGACGTTCAGGTGGTGTGGAGATATTTCTCCTGGAGCAACCAGACCCTGGCTATGATCGCCCTGTGGTCGGCAGCCGTATACCTGTACCGCAAGAAACGCTTCTACTGGATCGCCGCTCTTCCGGCCACCTTTATGTCCGCGGTATCCTGTACCTACATACTGATCGCTAAGGAAGGCTTCCAGCTGTCCACCGCGATTTCCTACCCCATCGGAATCGCTTTTGCCGCCATCTGCCTGGGAACCTTTGTGTTCACCTGCACACTTGGTAAAGGTAAAAATGCAAATGCTCCGGCCATGGAGGACGGCGCTGCCTAATTTAACCCACATACCTCGATTCCCATACCCTGCGCCCCCGGGGCGCGCAACCTGAAAGCACTCTGCCAGGGCATAGCCGACATCCCCTAAACCGTCAGCTATGTCCCGCAGAGTGCTTTCTGCCGTCGCACGCTCTATCATGCTTCCGTGTCCGAAATCTTCCTGCTGTCAAAATACACAAACCGGTCAATGGCGTCCAGTATATCCGCGAAATCCGCCCTGGGCGCCAGCCGGATATACTCCCGCAGCAGATCCTGTTCCCGGTCCCTGTACGGCCCGTAGAATATATCATATAGATTATGGCCTCTGAGGCAAATGCGGATCTCCTCCATATGGGCCTTCATATCCTCCGCCGACTGGAAATCCCGCCCCATCTTCTGCAGCAGCTGCTGCCCGCTGCGGATGCGCCTCAGATACTCATTCCATTTTTTGTAAAGCGTCTCGTAAAATGCCTCTTCACTGGCCACCACCCCGATCTTAGCCATCACCGCTGGGTTCAGAAAGTAATTTTCAAAGGAGTAATACCGCAGGATCAGCACATTGCGCCTGGTCACCTTGGGCAGCCGGTCCACGTCCTCCAGGTTCCGCTCATCATAATATTTGCACAGCTGCCCCGCCAGCTCCTCCTGGTCCTTCCCGTCTCCGTCCCGAATCATCAGGAACTGGTCCCGCATGTACAGCTGGTTCATATACTTTAAATTGGCATAGGTCTTGATGTTGGTGCAGCTGTTGGTGGTGATGATGGAGATCCGCATCAGCCTTCCCTCCTGGTCGTACATCTCGGAGTAATACCGCTCCAGCAGCAGCGGCAGCCTGCTCTTATCCTGCTTCCCCTCCACAATGAACACAAAGCTGACGTTCAGCAGGTCATTGGCCCCGTAGCCCAGATCATCCAGTATCCTGCCGATATCCGTCTTTTCACGCACCACGGAATAACGGTCCGTGTCCAGCACCACCTGCCGGATCTGGCGGCTGTTGAAGTTGAACAGCAGGCTGGGAGCGTGGGTGTTGAATATGACCTGGGTTTTCTTGGACAGGCGGTACAGGATCTCGCTGCAGGTCTTCTGCAGCTGCGGATGCAGGAATATCTCCGGGTCCTCCACCATGACAATGCTGGGAATATGGCCCGGATCTCCGGTGTAAGTCTCCAGCAGGGACAGCATATAGATGCTGCGCATGCCCTTGCCCATGAGGCTCACCGGCTTGGATACATTCTGCTTCCGGTTCAGGGCCGTCACCTCCACAGAGAACATCTGGTCCGCATCGCAGGTCAGGGTAAACTGCAGCTCCTCATAACCGCCGTTTTTCACGAAATTTTCATTGACGCTGCGGGAGAACTTCCCCAGATTCAGCTGGTAGATCTTGTACTCCAGCAGCCTGGCTGTCTCAAAGGCTGTCAGCTCCTCCGGCTTCTTCTGGTTGATCAGGCCAATGCACTGGAAGCAGTGCCTGCATTTCTTGGCCCGCTCAAAAATACAGCTTCCGCTGCGCAGCTGCCGCAGCTGGTCGTCCTCCTGGAACATCAGCAGATCGTTCTGCAGCTGGTCCAGATCCCGCTCCGCATTGATCCTGTACAGCCTGGGCAGAATCATGGGAATATACGGGTTGTTCTTTCTGGCTGTATCCTCGTACCGCATTTTCCTGTCATAGTTAATGTGGACCGTGAAGGACAGCACGCCGTCCTGAAAAGAGGGCAGCCGCTGGCACAGCACCTTTTTCCACGCGTCATAACGGCGGTACTGGCAGACCAGGCCCAGGCGGTGGAACAGCTTTAAATCCTCCTCCTCGATCTGAAAGGCTGCCTCAATCCGTATGGCCTGCTTCTTCTCATTAAAGTCCCGCTCCTGCACCTGGTACATCCCGCACATGGCACTGACCGCATCCAGCACCGAGGTTTTGCCTGTATTGTTCTTGCCCACCAGGATCAAAGCCTGCTCAATATTCCTGATCTCCATGTCCCGTATAGATTTGAAATTCTGTATCCGCAGGTATGTAATCTGCATAGACCCCTCCATAAACGCGCTTTCTAATCCATGAACATACTCATAAGGGAATCTGGACTAAGCACAAACTCTGCAAAGTTTCCCACAAATATCACTTGCTGAAGACGGTCTCCATTAAAGCGGATAAATATTGTAGAAGTACCCTGCAATCCTGCAACGATTGTCTCTGCATAATCATAGCGGGTCCAGGCGCCTGACGGCATATTCAGTATTGCCTTAGCAGTATATGCCCCATATGACTCCGATATTGTCTCGTCTAAAAGTTTTTCAAGCTCGCTTTCCTCAAATACTGATCGTGAGTCCGCCATTAGTCCCTGATCCAATACAGCAATGACTTTTTTTAAGTCGCGGAGCATAAATGTTGCGCTGTCCTCCTTCTGATCCGCAGACAATATAATGCCCTCCGGAACAGTCAGAACAAGGCTGCCTACTGTATATGTCTTGGTTTCCGATACCACATGTCCTTCCACTGCCCAAGCGCCATCTGCATTGACAGTAAGACCGTCCGGGGTGGTTGTATCTGTCTCTTATACACATCTCCGAGCCCACGAGACCAGAGAGG
>URUZ01000131.1 GCA_900551225.1 uncultured Clostridium sp. | reverse complement strand
CAATCTCCACCCCATACACCTTCTTCGCCTTCTTCGCCAGAAACAGCGAAATCGTCCCAATCCCACAATACAGATCCCAAACCGTCTCCTCCCCGGTCAGTCCCGCATACTCCAGCGCCGTCCCATACAGCTTCACGGTCTGCCTGGGATTCACCTGATAAAATGACAGCGGCGAGATCTGGTACTTCACATCCCCGATATAATCCGTAATATATCCCGGCCCCCACAGATTCACCACCTGATCCCCCAGTATCACGTTGGTTTTCTCCAAATTCACACTATAAGAAATGCTGGCCATCCCAGGAACCTTCCTCAGTTCCTCCACCAGCGCCTCACCCTGAGGCAGTTTCCTCCCATTGATCACCAGACACACCATCAGCTCCCCGGTGGCAAACCCTTTCCTGATCAGGCAATGCCGCACCAGACCCCTATGATTCTCCTCCTCATAGGGCTCCAGCGAATACCTTTCCATAAATCCCTTCACAATCTCCAGAATCTCCCGGTTCTCCTCCACGCCCAGCAGGCAGTCCTCCGCCTCAATAATGGCATGGGTCCGCCCCGCATAAAATCCCGTAATGATTCTCCCGTCCTTACTTCTCCCAAACGGAAACTGCGCCTTATTCCTATATCTCCACGGATCATCCATCCCCATAATCGGCTCCATCCGCACCACAGCCTTCCGCTCCGCCTCAGTCGCCACTTCCTCCCCCGGCAGCACCAAATTCTCCACCCCGCCAATCCGCTTCAAATTATTATAAATCTTCCTCTCCTTATACTTCAGCTGCTCCCCATACTCCATCATCTGCAGCTGACATCCCCCGCACTGCCTTGCAACCGGGCACCTCGGCTCCACCCGGGCGGCCGACGGCTCCAGCACCTCCAACAGCCTGGCGAAGCCGTAGGTTTTCTTCATCTTCGTCACACCGGCCTTCACCACATCCCCGATCACTGTGTCCTTGATAAACCAGATATAACCGTCCACCTTCCCGATCCCGGCCCCATCCTCGCTCATATCTTCAATCGTCACCACAAACTCATCATTTTTCTTCATACAGTCTCTATTCCTCCTAATTCCAAGATAAAATGCTCAACATTTCACCGCCTATAATCAATTCAAGCCGGAAAACATACCCGGCCCTGCCGCTGTTTACGTATGCTTTTCCGGCTTTTCAACCTGAAAATATTCACTTATTGTTACTGTCCTGATGTCTTTCTGATATTCGACTCCAACAAACGGTTATATCCAAGCCACCCATTGTTCTCCCCGCCTGCATTCAGCGCCTCGATCATCGTCTCCATCTTGGCATCCGTATTGTCCGCGAAATTCAGCGCCAGCGCCTCCAAAAGCGCCGGTTTCTTAGGCGATCCATATTCCAGCTCCCCATGATGGGCCAAGATGCAGTGCTTCAGCTCCACTGCCAGCCGCTCGGGGAATCCCGGAATTGCACGGATCATTCTTCCGATCATCTCAGTTCCAATGACAATATGCCCCAGCAGCTGCCCGTCGTCCGTGTAGTCATTTTCCGGAAATGTCGACAGCTCCTTGGTCTTACCCACATCATGGAAGATAGCCGCCGTAATCAGCAGATCCCTGTTTAACTGAGGATAATATCCAGCGTAATAATCGCACAGCTTGGTCACGCTCAGCGTATGCTCCAGCAGTCCGCCCACGAAACCATGGTGAACGCTCTTAGCAGCCGAGTGAAAACGGAAGGCCTTAGCAAACGCGGGGCTTTCCACGAAAAATTTAGATAACAGCTGGTTTAAGTACGGGTTCTTTACGCTGGCGATAAAGCCCAGCAGTTCCTCATACATCTGCCCCACATCTTTCTTTGATACCGGCAGATAATCCGCTTCCACGTACTCGCCCTCTGAGGCCCTGCGGATTCTGCGGACATTCAGCTGGTTGGAGTTCTGGAACAGTGTTACGTCCGCCTCCACATGCACGTAATCCAGCGTCTCAAAGTCTCCCACGCCGGGGGAATTCAGATCCCAGATCTTGGCGTCGATGGTACCTGTCTTGTCCTGCAGCACCAGATTGCCGTACTCCTTGCCGCTCTTTGTCAGCGCAATCTGCTTGTTCTTGCACAGGTACACATCTGCGGTGTGCATACCTTCCCTGAATGTATCAATAAATTTCATGATTATATTTTCCTTTCCAATTCCTTATAAGTCAAGTTATCTGGCCCCAATGGTAACCGGAAACTCAATTTCCTTAAATGCATCCGCACCTTTTCGCTGCACTGCCACAGACACCTTGTCTCCCGCCGTCAGCGATTCCACCTGGTTCTGGAAATCCTTCATTGTGGCCATTCTGGAACCGTTCAGCCATGTGATCACATCCCCATTCTGGATTCCTGCATTGTAAGCAGGGCTGTCCATGATGCAGTCCGTCACATAGATGCCCTCAGGCAGTCCGCTTTCCGCCATAGCGGAGCTGACCTCCTGGCCGCGGATGCCAAAGTAAGGGGCCGCCACGCCATTGGACAGGTTCTGCAGAATTCCTTTATAGTCGGAAATGGAAACAATGGCAGTCATGCTGCAGTTCCCTTCCTTCTCATATTCTTCCGTCACCCATCCGATCAGCTGGCCGGATGTGTTGATGACAAATGTTCCCACCTGGGCGCTTCCGCTGGCTCCGGTATACAGGACCCGCGCGATTCCGTCCACGGACTGGACGCTCTTCACCACATAGGACACAAAACCGTAATCACTGGAGTGCACCATACCCGCAGGGCCGCCGATGGCAATCACCAGATCGCCCTGTTTTACGGAGTAGGAATTGCCCAGCTCTATGACTGTCAGTTTTTTGATCTGGTCGCTGGTCAGCTGGGACAGATCCACACTGATCAGAGCCAGATTGGCCACTGTATCTCTCTGTTTTACCTTGCCCGACACCACGGTGCCGTCCTGGAATACCACCTCGATGGAATCCGCGGCTTCAATGGCCTTCTCCGGCGTGAGTATCACCGCCTCGGCCTTAGTCTGGGCAATTACCACGCCGGCGTACTGCCCCGTAGTCTCAATGGGATTGTCAAACCAGTCCAGCTGGTGCTGGATGGAATGTACTGCCACCACCCCTTTGTCCGCATTGCTGGTGACCGTGCGGAGACTGCCGTAGAGCACATTTAAATCATCTACCGTGTACTGGTATTTCTCCATCTCCGACTTAACCACCTCGCTGATGGGCTCCGTCTCTTTTGGAACGGATGAACTCTGTACAGGCTTCTCAGCCGCTGTTGTGGTCTCAAGCTCGTCCTTCGGGATCGTTATCTGGCTGCTCTCCTCAGTTGTTTCCTGCCCAAGGTAGTGTTCTGCAAGCGGTTTTGCCGCAACAAAGCAGACAGCGGCCAGCACGCCAAACAGCGCACCGCAGAAAACAGTCAGTAAAATTCGCCTGGCAATCTGCCGCTTCGACAGAGGCTGGCGAACTATCTTTTCATTTATGAAACGGTGCGGTTTATCCGGCCCGTTGTTTTCCCTGCGCTTGTCCCCATTCTTTTCCGGCATAGAACCCCTCCCTGTCAAGAATATGGTATACTACAAAACTCACTTCTTTCTATTATACGTTTCTTCCCCTATTTATGCAAGCTGGTAAATATGAAAAGATCCTAAAAATGATAGTAAATATCCGATTTTATGATATACTGTATATGGCATTCTCCGTCAAAATGCCGCTTCAGAACTATTAATTGAGTTACAATCAAAAGGTGAATTACATGAATCAGAAAGCTTTAAAAACCTTAGAATACCATAAAATCACAGCCCAGCTGGCCGAATATGCGGCCTCTCCCCTGGGCAAAGCGCTGTGCGCGGGCCTGGTCCCCTCCTCGGATTTCGGAGAGATCTGCACCTGGCAGGCACAGACCACGGACGCAGTTACAAGGGTTCGTCTGAAAGGCTCGGTCTCCTTCTCCGGCGTCCGCGACATCGGGGATTCCCTCAAACGCCTGGAAATCGGCAGCGCGCTGAACATCACGGAGCTGCTGTCCATCAGCGGCCTGCTGACTGCCGCAGCCAGGGCCAAGGCCTACGGCCGCCACGAGGAGGATGTTCCTGATCCGGAAAATGCCTCGGAGTACGACACCCTGGAACCAATGTTCGCCTCCCTGGAGCCCCTGACCCCGCTGAACAATGAGATCAAGCGCTGTATCCTGTCTGAGGATGAGGTTGCGGACAACGCAAGCCCCGGCCTGTCCCACGTGCGCCGCTCCATGAAGGTCATTGCAGACAAGATCCATACCCAGCTGAACTCCATCTTGAATTCCAACCGCTCCTATTTACAGGATGCGGTGATCACTATGAGGGACGGGCGCTACTGTCTCCCGGTTAAAGCGGAATATAAGAACCAGGTGTCCGGCATGGTCCATGACCAGTCCTCCACCGGTTCCACCCTGTTCATAGAGCCAATGGCCATTATCAAGCTGAACAACGAGGTGCGCGAGCTGGAGATCAGGGAGCAGAAGGAGATTGAGGCAGTGCTGGCAGCGCTCAGCAACCAGGCCGCCCCCTACTGTGAGGAGCTGACCCTGAACATGCAGCTCCTGGCCCAGCTGGACTTCATTTTCGCCAAGGCCGCGCTGGCCCGTCATTACAAATGCAGCGCCCCCACATTCAACAACCGGGGCTATATTCATATTAAGGACGGACGTCATCCCCTGCTGGACCCCAAGCAGGTGGTTCCCATCAGCGTGTGGCTGGGCAAAGAATTTGATCTGCTGATCGTCACCGGCCCCAATACCGGCGGTAAAACCGTTTCCCTCAAGACCGTGGGCCTGTTCACCCTGATGGGCCAGGCCGGGCTGCATATTCCCGCCTGGGAAGGGTCGGAGCTGGCTGTATTTGACGAAGTCTTTGCAGATATTGGGGATGAGCAGAGTATTGAGCAGAGCCTCAGCACCTTCTCCGCCCACATGACCAACATTGTGCGGATCTTAAATGAGGCGGACGCCAGATCCCTGTGCCTGTTCGATGAGCTGGGCGCCGGAACGGACCCCACCGAGGGCGCGGCCCTGGCCATCGCCATTTTAAGCTTCCTCCACAATATGAAATGCCGCACCATGGCCACCACCCACTACAGTGAGCTGAAGGTCTTTGCCTTAAGCACCCCCGGCGTGGAAAATGCCAGCTGTGAGTTCAACGTGGAGACCCTGCGGCCCACCTACCGCCTGCTGATCGGAATCCCCGGCAAGAGCAACGCATTTGCCATCTCCAGCAAGCTGGGGCTGCCGGACTATATTATAGAAGAAGCCAAAACCCATCTTCAGGCCAAGGATGAGAATTTTGAGGACCTGCTGACCAGCCTGGAGACCAGCCGCCTGACCATTGAGAAGGAACAGGCTGAGCTAAAGTCCTACAAAGAAGAGATCGCCCAGTTAAAGTCCCGCCTGACCCAGAAGGAAGAGCGTCTGGACGAGCGCAAGGATAAGGTGATCCGCGGCGCCACTGAGGAGGCCCAGCGGATTCTGCGGGAAGCCAAGGAGACGGCGGACCAGACCATCAAGCAGATCAACAAGCTGGCCCAGGACTCCGGCCTTGGGCGGGAGCTGGAAGCACAGCGGAGCAAGCTGCGCGACAAGTTAAAGGACGCTGACGAGAAGCTGACAGTTAAGACAAAGGGGCCCAGCCAGCCCATCTCCCCCAAGAAACTGAAGATCGGGGACGGCGTCAAGGTTCTGACCATGAATCTGAAGGGAACGGTCAGCACCCTGCCCAACGCCAGAGGCGACCTGTACGTACAGATGGGCATTCTGCGCTCCCTGGTTAATATCAAAGACCTGGAACTGCTGGACGAACAGGATATCAGCGGCCCCTCCATTCCGGCCTCCAGCGGCAAGTACGACCGCAAGGGACGGGGCGGTTCCGGAGCCAGCGGCATCAAAATGAACAAGTCCTCCACCATTTCCCCGGAAGTGAACCTGATCGGCATGACCGTGGACGAGGCGCTGCCTGTTATGGAGAAATATCTGGACGATGCATATCTGTCCCATCTCTCCAGTGTGCGTGTGGTTCACGGGCGCGGCACAGGGGCATTAAAGGCAGGCGTGCACAAGCGCCTGAAGCAGTTAAAATATGTAAAAGAATTCCGTCTGGGCGTCTTCGGTGAAGGCGATTCCGGCGTGACCATTGTGACATTTAAATAAACCGGCAGGAGGAGGATATAACCATGGCAGAGAAACAGAGAATATTGATAGTAGACGACGACGCGAACATTGCTGAGCTGATCTCCCTCTATCTGATGAAAGAGTGTTATGAGACAATGATTGTAGGGGACGGGGAGGAGGCTCTGCGGGTATTTACGGAATTCAAGCCCAACCTGGTGCTGCTGGATCTGATGCTGCCCGGGATGGACGGATACCAGGTGTGCCGCGAGCTGCGCTCCTCCTCCCAGGTCCCTGTGATTATGCTGAGCGCCAAGGGCGAGATCTTTGACAAGGTGCTGGGCCTGGAGCTGGGCGCTGACGACTACATGATCAAGCCTTTTGACTCCAAAGAGCTGGTTGCCCGGGTGAAGGCGGTCCTGCGCCGCTACCAGGCCATTCCGGCCCCGGCGCCCTCCTCATCCCAGCAGCAGGGCGAGTACGTGGAGTACCCGGATCTGATTGTGAACCTGACCAACTACTCTGTGATTTACAGAGGCCACTCCGTGGAAATGCCGCCCAAGGAACTGGAACTGCTGTACTTCCTGGCAGCCTCCCCCAACCAGGTATTTACCAGAGAACAGCTGCTGGACCACATATGGGGCTACGAGTATATCGGCGATACCCGGACAGTAGACGTACATATCAAACGTCTCCGTGAAAAGATCAAGGACCACGCCAACTGGGCCATCACCACAGTGTGGGGAATCGGATATAAATTTGAAGTAAAGAGGTGACGCTGTCATGACCCGTTCCTTGTATTCAAAATTTATGCTGGGATATCTCGTGTTCGGCCTGTTGGGCTTTGTGTTCATCGCCACGTTTTCATCCCGTATGACCAAACAGTATCTGATCCAGAACCGCGCCGAAACGCTGTACGACGAGGCTTGTCTGATTGCCTCCTCCTACAGCACCATGTACCAGGGTACCTACCAGAATCTGGCCGACGCCTCCCCGCAGCTGCAGGCTGTGGCACAGTTTCTCCGCTCGGAGATCATGGTGGTGAACCGTCAGGGCACCATCATTGTGGACAGCACCGGCGGAACCCGGGTCAAGACGGAAATCGCCAGCTTTGACCCCACGGCCATCGGCAACAGCTCCTACTCCATCGGCCGGTACAACGGCCTGTTTAAGGAGGATGTGCTCAGCGTTTCGGCCCCCATCACCGGCAATTACAACACCTACGGTTATGTGCTGATCCACCTGCCCATGAGCCAGATCACCAGTTCTCAGAACGGTATCCTGAATATCCTCTACATCACGGCCGGGCTTATCTTCGCCCTGTCCCTGATCATCCTTCTGGTATTCACCACCACCGTGTACCTGCCCCTGCGCAAGATTGCCGCGGGCGCCAATGAGTACGCCGCAGGCAACCTGGAATACAGGATCAAGGTGCATACCCATGATGAGGTGGGCTACCTGGCCAACACGCTGAACTACATGTCCGATGAGCTGAACAAGATGGAGGAATATCAGAAGAACTTCATCGCCAACGTTTCCCATGATTTCCGCTCCCCCCTGACCTCCATCAAGGGATATCTGGAAGCCATTCTGGACGGCACTATCCCGCCTGAGCTGTATGAGAAATATATAAAACGCGTGATCACTGAAACTGAGCGGCTTCACAAGCTGACAGAGAGCATGCTGACCCTAAATTCCCTGGACAACAGGGGGTATCTGACCCGCAGCAACTTTGACATCAACCGGGTAATCAAGGACACCGCCGCCTCCTTTGAGGGCACCTGTGACTCCAAGAATATTGTGTTTGACCTGACATTTTCAGACAGTATCCAGATGGTATACGGGGATATGGGCAAGATCCAGCAGGTCCTCTACAACCTGATTGACAATGCCATCAAGTTCAGCCACTCCAATTCCACCATCTTCATCCAGGCCAGCAGCCGTTATGAGAAGATCTTCGTCTCAGTGAAGGATACGGGAATCGGAATTCCAAGGGACAGCCAGAAGAAAATCTGGGAGCGTTTCTACAAAACGGACCTCTCCCGCGGCAAGGATAAACGCGGCACCGGCCTAGGCCTGTCCATTGTAAAGGAGATCATTCAGGCCCACGGGGAAAATATTGATGTGATCAGCACACAGGGCGTGGGAACCGAGTTCGTCTTTTCCCTGCCCAGGGCTACCAATTTATAATCTTCATGGATTTGTAAAGTTCTTTTGCTGTCAGCTGTGCTATAATATTAATTGACAAATGTTGAATATCATATAGAGAGGGGAACATTTCATGAAAAAGACGAAGAAATTGTTAACCGTTTGCCTGGCGGCTGCCATGGTTTCTTCCCTGCTGTCAGCGACAGCCTTTGCGGACAGCCGTACCAAGATCGGTAAGATCCATCTGAATGTACATGCGGATTTCAGAATCGGGGACAGCGGCGGCGATGTTGACGCCATGACCACCACAGAGCACGTCTATGTGGACGATGTGGAGGTGGTTAATGACGATGTGGACAGCTGGTCGCGCACCAACACGCCGGTGATAAAGATTACACTGAGTACAGATGAGGATGAGTATTACTTCTCCAGCACCTCCTCCAGCAACTTTAAACTGAACTTAAGCGGCAGCAGCTATGATGACATCAAGTTCAAATCAGCCAACAAGAGCGAGAAGAACTCCGTGCTGACCGTGACCGCGCGTCTGACTTACGGGGACTACGGCGCAGAGGCAGATAAGCCTGGCGACGCCAGCTGGGACCAGAGCAACAACGGCGTTGGGCACTGGGGCGACAGCGGCAATGCCAAATATTACCAGCTGCAGCTGATGAGAGACGGCAACGTGGACGGCTCCACCTTCAGCAGCTATGAAACCTCCTACAATTTCGCCGGCAGAATCACCCAGGCCGGCACCTACCGTTTCCGCGTGCGGGCAGTGGAATCCTCCACCAACGACAAGAGCGACTGGGTGACCTCCGGCTCCTGGTATGTGTCTGCTGAGGAGGCCAACCAGCTGGTGGCCAACTCCGGCTCCTGGCAGATGGCAGCGGACAATGTAAGGAAATGGGGGCGGTTCAACGACGGCTCCTGGCCTTCATCCCAGTGGATGCTGATCAGCGGCGCATGGTATTACTTCGACGCCTCGGGCTATATGTGTACCGGATGGCAGACCATCGGCGGCAATTCCTATTACCTGGACCCGTCTACAGGAGTTATGTGGGTCAACCAGCGCACACCGGATGGTTACTGGGTAAACCAGGACGGCGTGTGGGTCCCCGGAGCCTGATGACTGCGCTGATACCGTCAGACTGTTTATGAGGAGAACTTTATGAAACGATTCGTACAGCTTGCATTTATAAAGGCACTTGTAATTTCTGTTGGCTTTGATTTGATCTGCATGATTTATGGGTTGATCTCCAATGATCCATACAGTATTTCCTTAGCGGGCGGAGTGATATTTTTCTTAGTAATATTCCTTGCCGAATTGATTGGATATTTATGGAAGGACCGAAAAAAGCAAAATTAAATCTCTACATTCAAACGGCGCCAGAGCAAATTGCTCCGGCGCCGTTTTCCAGCGGCTGCGGTTAATCCAGTATCAGTCTGGCCGCCCCGTAAATGCCTGCATCATTTCCCAGGGTTGCCAGGCCGATCTTGGCCTTGTTCTTAGAGATGGGGGTAAAATAGTCGTAGTGCCTGAAGATCTTGTCAATGAGGAACTGTCCTGCCCTGGACACGCCTCCGCCGATGACGAATATCTCCGGGTCCACGATCAGGGCGGCCTGGCCCAGCGCAAGGCCCAGGTAACGGCTCACCACCTCCATCACCTCATCGGCCAGCTCATCGCCCGCCTTGGCCGCATCCAGCACATCCTTGGCTGTGACCTGGTCCCCGAATTCACGCAGCGCGGACGGCCTGCTGTCGGCTGCCATCTTCCGCCTGGCCTCCCTGGCTATGCCGGTGGCTGAGGCAACCTGCTCCAGACAGCCCACGCCGCCGCAGTTGCAGTGCTCCCACTCCTCGTCCCGCACATGGATATGTCCGATCTCCCCGGCCAGCCCATGTCTGCCGGGCAGGATCTTCTGATCCAGGATCACGCCGCCGCCCACGCCGGTTCCCAGAGTAATCATAATCAGGTCACTGTAGCCCTTGCCGCCGCCCTGCCACATCTCTCCCAGGGCCGCCACATTGGCATCATTGCCGGTCTTTACGGTCACGCCGTCCAAGAGGGCACTGAGTTCTTCCTGGGGGTTCACATTGTGCCAGCCCAGGTTCACGCACACCTCCACCGATCCGTCGGGCATCACAGGGCCGGGCACGCCCAGGCCGGCTCCTGCAATGTCCTTCTGAAGGCTCAGATTCATCCGGATCAATTTGTCTTTGATGGATTCGGCCACATCAGCAAGGATGTATCTGCCGTTCTCCTCCTTGCGGGTCCTGACCTCCCATTTTTCCAGAAGGGTTCCATCCGTTTCAAAAAGGCCGATCTTAACAGAGGTTCCTCCCACATCGATTCCGATACATTTCATCCCCATTGTATGTACTTCCTTTCCATTGTTTTACTGAAGTTTGATCTCTTTCATAAACTGCGGCCCGGTGACCAGCAGCGTTCCCGGAAAACGTCCGGCGGACACCTTAGACACAGTAAAATCAAAGGTTCCGGTAAACTTCAGGGTTCCGCTCATATTATAGACCTGGCAGCCGCTGTCATTGTACAGGAAAATCATATCCCCGTCAATGTCCATATTGGCATACTGGAAATTAAATGTTTTGTCCAGCACCTTGGTTCCGTCCACGCTGAAGATCTGCATATGATAGGGATCTTCGCCCTCGGTGTTGTCCGTCACAATGCCCACATAACTGTCCGTATAGCAGATGGTGCGGATGCGTTCTTCGATATTGATCGGTTCCTGGGCCTCAGGCTCTGTCTCCACCCTGGTGGATACAAACACCAGACCCTTGTCGGAGATGGCTACGCAGTGGCTTTCGTCCAGGAACTGCACCCGGCCCACCATGCCGTCGCTCAGGGTCTCAGGGTACAGGATTCCCACCACACGCTTGGGATCATTCTTGCCCAGGCCGAAGTTATAAAATGTTACTTTGCATTTCAGAATTCCCTTGTCCAGGTACATATAGGATACCATCAGCTGTGTGCCGCCGGGGGACAGGGAGATGTCCACCGGGTAGCCGTCGTTGGACAGCAGGGATTTGATCCAGATTTTCAGGTCAGTGCCGTCTTTGTTGTACAGGTATATGTAGCTGGCCTTGGAATCTTCCTGGAGAGCTGCCACCACGCCCTTGGCAGAGACCGTCACCCGCAGAATCGGCAGCAGCGTGGTCGCCTTGCCCTTAAGGCCGCTTTTGTCACAGATATAGATGCTGGTGCCCTGCTGGTCCGCCACTGCGGCGTACTCTCCGTTCACAGACACAATGGGGGATTTCATCTCGTAGCTCTGGTTCCATACCACCTTTCCCTGGGCATCCATATAGGAAAAACCATCCTTGGTGTATTTTAAAATGCCGTCGCCAAAATCTACGTACCCGTTGAAATTGCCCTCCCCTTTGCTCACTCCTTCACTGTCTCCCACAGAAAAATCCTTCTCCCACACCACCTGGTAATCGGTGAATTCGTGGTAAAGGGTGTAACGGTAGAAGAAAAAGATTGCTGCAGCAATCATAATCAGAAGAATCAGGACCAGCCTGATTCTTCGGCGCACCACCTTACGGTGGGCATTATATACTACTTCCCGGCTGTCTTCCTCCTCGTATCCGCCGCGCCCATAGGGCTGGGAATCGGAAGGGACGATCTGGCGTCTCAGCTGTTTTTTCTTATTTTCTCGGCTTGTCGAACTGGTATTGCTCATCTCATAATCTCCTAAAAAGGACCGCATATGAGGTATTATACAACATTTTTTGACAAACCGCATTACCTTTTTCCCGGGAAACCGCTTTTTTGCCTTTCTGCGTGCCAAGACTTACGGCACCAGCAGTTTCTGCCCCGCGAAGATGCTGTTCTCGTCCTCCAGGGCGTTTACCCGGCGGATTTCGTCCAGATGGCCCAGATTCTGGTACAACTTGTAGCAGATTCCATAGAGTGTCTCCCCGTCGGCTACATTGTACAC
>URUZ01000130.1 GCA_900551225.1 uncultured Clostridium sp. | reverse complement strand
GAGGCAGGAAGCACCCATCTGGAGCTTCTGGCAGAGCTTATGACCAGGGTCTCAAACCCCGACTATCTGGAGCGCCTTAAGTCCTCCAAAACAGCGGACGAGCTGTACCGGAATCTGGAGGCAGAGGAGCCTGCGGGGCAGAAGACAGAGGTGCAGTACAGTAAGACCATAGTGGCGGTTACCGCGTGTCCGGCGGGCATTGCCCACACATACATGGCGGCCGAGGCTCTGGTCAAAGGCGGCGAGGCTTTGGGCGTGAAGGTCTATGTGGAGAAGCAGGGAGCCAACGGCGTGGAGGACAGGCATACGGCCCGTGTGCTTAAGTCTGCCGATGCAGCTATATTCGCGGCGGATGTGGCGGTAAAGGACAGCGGCAGGTTCGACCATCTTCCGGTATATAAGACAAAAGTAGCGGCCCCCATCAAGGATGCCAAGGGGATCATCCAGGCGGCTCTCAAAAAGGCGGAAAGCGCGGAAAACTCCTCTCGCCTGCGTTCAGCGGAAAATGCGGAAGGTTCGGCGGAAAATCCCCAGGGAATAGGCGTCTATGCCGGAGAAGAAGAAGACCGGGGCGGAGCGTACGGTGAGAAGAACAGTGTGGGAAGCGATATCAAGCAGGCTGTGCTGACCGGCGTATCTTACATCATCCCCATCATTGTGGCGGGCGGTATGATCAATGCATTTGCGGTTCTGATTGCCCAGGGCTTTGGGCTTCAGGAGCTGTACAACCTGGACAACAGCTGGCTCTGGCTGTTCAGGAAGATGGGCGGCAATACCCTGGGAACCCTGATGATTCCCATGCTGGCGGCTTACATGGCCTATTCCCTGGGAGACAAGACGGCTCTTGCGCCCGGATTTGCAGCCGGTATCGCGGCCAACCTGATTAACGGCGGTTTCCTCTGCGGCATGCTGGGCGGACTGGTGGCAGGCTATGCTGTCAGAGCCCTGCGAAAGGCAGTTCCGGCCAAGGGCGTGCTGGCAGGCTTCGTATCCTTCTGGGTGTATCCTGTATTCAGCACCCTGATCGTGGGCATTGTCATGTTCTTCCTGCTGGGTAAACCGGTGGCTTGGCTCAATCAAAGCCTGATTGGGTTCCTGGGGGCAATGAGCGGCTCCAACGCAGCGCTGCTGGGCGCAATTATCGGAATCATGGTTTCCTTTGACCTGGGCGGACCGGTGAACAAAGCGGCCTATACCTTCTGTGTGGGCGCAATGGCCGACGGCATCCTGATGCCCTACGCTGCATTTGCCTCCATAAAAATGGTATCAGCATTTGCAGTGACCATGTCAACACTGGGCTTTAAGAAGTATTTCACCAAAGAGGAGCAGGAAGCGGGCATGTCCACCTGGATTCTGGGACTGGCCGGCATCACGGAGGGCGCGATCCCCGTGATGATGGCTGACCCTATCCGCGTGATCTTTTCCCTCTGCGCAGGCTCCGCAGTTACAGGCGCGATCGTGGCAATGTGCAATATCGGGCTGGATGTGCCGGGAGCCGGAATCTTCTCCATGTTCCTGCTAAAGGATGGAACAAACGGTATGGTTAATGCTCTGATCTGGTTCTTTGCGGCTGTGCTGGGCGCAGTGATCTCCACTGTTATCCTGGTGGCGTTAAAGAAAATGAAAGCACAGAAGGCGAAAGGCGGACGGTATTAATGATGGCAGATAAAGTACACATAGTTCCACATTTCCATTGGGACAGAGAGTGGTATTTTACCGCAGAGGAATCCAAAATCCTCCTGGTCAACGACATGGAGGAGGTTCTGGAAATGCTGGAGAACCGCGAAGATTATCCGTATTTTGTCCTGGATGGCCAGACCTCCATCCTGGAAGACTATTTTTCAGCTGCCCCTGAAAACCGCCAGCGGGTGAAGAACCTGGTCCGGCGGGGAAAACTGATCATCGGACCATGGTATACCCAGACGGATGAGATGGTGGTGGGAGGAGAGTCCATTGTCAGGAACCTGCTGTACGGGATGAAGGACTGCCGGGAATTCGGCCCGCCCATGAAGATCGGTTATCTGCCGGATTCCTTTGGCCAGAGCGCCAGGATGCCCCAGATCCTCAATGGGTTTAACATAGACAGAAGTATGTTTTGGAGGGGAACCTCAGAGCGCATGGGAACAGACAAGACGGAGTTCTACTGGAAAGATGACGACGGCTCCCAGGTGACGGTGCAGCTGCTTCCGCTGGGCTATGCCATCGGCAAGTATCTGCCCGTCCAGAAGGAAGCGCTGAGAGAGCGGATGGGCAAATATATGCCTGTCCTGGAAAAGGGGGCCGCCTCCAGGCATATTCTGGTTCCCAACGGACATGACCAGATGCCTGTGCAGAAGGACATCTATGAGGTGATGGACACCATGAGGGAACTGTATCCTGACAAGGAATTTTTCCTGAGCAGATATGAGGACGTATTTGACGCCATTGAGGCGGAGGCCGGGCTGGATACTCTGCAGGGAGAATTCCTGGACGGCAGGTATATGCGGGTCCACAGAAGCATCTATTCCTCAAGGGCTGATCTGAAGGCCGCCAACACGCGGATTGAGAATAAGATCACCAATCTGCTGGAGCCGCTGGCTTCCATTGCCTACAGCCAGGGCTTTACCTATCATCACGGGCTGATAGAAGCCATCTGGAAGGAACTGATGAAGAACCATGCCCACGATTCCATTGGCTGCTGCTGCAGCGACAAGGTGCACAGGGCCATTGCGGACCGGTATTTCCTGGCGGAGGAGCGGACGGACCGGCTGATTGAGTTCTATATGCGGAAAATGGTGGATGCCATGGACTGCAGCGAGGCCCTGGACAAACTGACCGTGTTTAACCTTCTGCCCTATGAGCGGGAAGGCGTGGTTCGGGCTGAAGTTGTCACCAAGATGAAATCCTTTGTTCTGGAGAAGCCGGACGGCTCGTCAGTGGACTGTGAGATCATGGAACAGCAGGAGGTGGACGCAGGCATCATTGACCGCCAGATTGTCCATTACGGGAACTATGAGCCTTTTGTAAAATATACGCTGGAATTCTATGACACCATACCTTCCATGGGATATGAGACATATTTTGTAAAACCCCGGGAGGCAGATGTAAAGGGACCGGAGGCGGTAAAGCTGCCGGCAGACCACCATATGGAAAATCAGTGGCTGTCCGTAGATATTCATCCCAATGGCACCCTGACTGTGCAGGATAAACAAAATGGACATACCTACGGGGATGTTCTGCTGCTGGAGGATGGAAGCGACGACGGAGACGGATATGATTATTCGCCGCTGCCAAAAGACTATGTATTGACATCGGAGCAGGAGACGGCGGAAATCCGCTGCAGACAGGGAGCGTACAGCTGCAAAGCAGAGATCCGGATCTCCATGGCAGTGCCTGCTGATCTGGACAGCCGCAGAAAGCATATCAGAGATGGCCGGACAGATGTTGTGTTTGAGCTGGAGCTGAAAAAAGGCTCGCCGGTGCTGGAAGTGAGGGCTGTGACAGACAACCGGGCGGATGACCACAGGCTCAGGGTGCTTCTCCCCGGACAGTCATGTGAGGGCTGTTCTGTCAGCGACAACCAGTTCGGCAGGATCAACCGGCCTGTGCGGGACGAGGCCATGGATGTGTGGGAGAAGGAAAAATGGTCCGAGAGGCCGGACTCCATCTATCCCTTCCTGACTTATGCCGCCTCAGGCGGACAAAAGGGGCTGTCTGTGCTGACTAACTCAGTCAGGGAATACGAGATGGTTGGAACGGACTATGATACCCTGGCCGTTACACTGTTCAGAAGCGTGGGCGTGCTGGGTAAAGAGGGCCTGGTCAGAAGGCCGGGAAGGCCGTCGGGCATCAAGATGGACACCCCGGATTCACAGCTGCGCGGAGTCCATGCCTTTGAATTCGGAATAACCGCCGTGAGGAGCGGGCTTGCAAGGCTGGCCAGGGAGTATGTCACTCCGCTGATCTCTTACAACAAAATGCCCTACAATGCAATGAAGCTGAACCCATCTGATCTGAATCTGCCCTACCGTTACAGTCTTTTCCAGGAACTGGAAAATAAAGCGGTCCTAAGCGTTTTAAAAAAGGCAGAGGAGGAGGAACGCCTGATTCTCCGTTTCTTCAACGGCAGCCAGGACGCCTGCTATGTCCGTGTGCAGGATCAGGACGGGGATGTGGTGATGGACCAGGTGAAGCTGAACGAGACGGATTGTGTTCAACCCAAGGTGTCGGGACGGCGGCAGATTGGCTGCAATGAGGTGGTGACCTTCAGGATTTAGGTGAATGGGCTCCCTGATTTTGTAAATGCCGGCGGCAGGAGACTTGATATTTTTTCCCAGGATGCTATACTGTACGTTATATGAATTTACGTAACTGTTAAGCCTGCGCATTTAACTGCGCTGACCGTAAGAAAACGCGGAAAAGTAAGCAAAAAGGAGAGGAAAATCATGAAAACACAGCTGACAAGAGAACAATCGCTGGAACTGCTGAAGCAATACAATAAGGAGCCGTTTCACATCCTTCACGGCCTCACCGTGGAGGGCACCATGCGCTGGTATGCCAGGGAGCTGGGATATGGGGACGAGGAGGACTTCTGGGGGCTTGTAGGCCTGCTCCATGACGTTGATTTTGAGATGTACCCTGAGGAGCACTGCAAAAAGGCGCCGGAGCTGCTGAAGGCTGCCGGTGCAGAGGAGGAGCTGATCCATGGGGTGTGCAGCCACGGCTACGGACTAGCTTGCGACGTGAAGCCGGAGCATCAGATGGAGAAGGTGCTGTTCGCCTCAGACGAACTCACCGGGCTCATCGGAGCAGCGGCCAGAATGCGCCCCTCCAAGAGCGTGATGGACATGGAGCTGTCCAGCCTGAAGAAAAAGTTTAAGGACAAACGCTTTGCTGCAGGCTGTTCCAGGGATGTGATCCTGAACGGGGCCCAGGAGCTGGGATGGACTCTGGAAGAACTGCTGGAGAAGACAATCATGGCTATGCGCTCCTGCGAGGCCCAGGTTAATGCCCAGATGGAATCATTATAACTGTTTGCCTGAGGCGGACAAGTGTCGGCCTCAGGCAAATTTTTTTATTCAAACCTATTGACATCCATTCTGAAGTAATGTATTATTTGCACTTGAAACGCTTTAAAGCCAAGCGGCTGAAAGAATGGATGTTAAGGGAGACAAAAAGATGAAAAAAGTGGTGAAATTCGGTGGAAGTTCTCTTGCCAGCGCCAAGCAGTTTAAGAAAGTGGGAGATATCATCTGGGCTGATAAGAGCAGACGGTATGTAGTTCCCTCCGCGCCGGGCAAGCGCAATGATAAGGATGAGAAAGTGACGGACCTTTTATACCTGTGCTACGATGCTGCCGCAGAGGGAAGATCCTATAAAAAGATTCTGGAGAAGATCAAGAGCCGGTACACGGACATCATTGACGGCCTGGGGCTGAACCTGAATCTGGACCACGAATTTGACCGCATCGAGGAGAATTTTCTGGCAAAAGCGGGCAGGGATTACGCCGCTTCCCGGGGAGAGTACCTCAACGGGCTGGTGATGGCCTGTTATCTCAACTATGAATTCATCGATGCCGCTGAGGTGATCTTCTTTGACGACAACGGCAGCCTGGAGACCGAGCACACGGACAGGGAATTGTCTGAGCGCCTGGCAAATGTGGAGCGGGCCGTGATCCCGGGCTTCTACGGCGCCAGGCATGACGGCACTGTTAAGACCTTCTCCCGGGGCGGTTCCGACATCACAGGATCAATTGTGGCCAAGGCCATCCACGCGGACATGTATGAGAACTGGACTGACGTATCCGGCGTCCTGGTCACAGACCCCCACGTTGTGGAGGACCCTGAGGTCATTGAGACCATTACATACAAGGAGCTGCGGGAACTGTCCTACATGGGCGCCAGCGTGCTTCACGAGGACGCCATCTTCCCGGTGAGGAAAGAGGGCATCCCCATCAATATCCGCAACACCAACCGGCCGGAGGACAAGGGCACCCTGATTGTGGAGAGCACCTGCCGCAAGCCCCGCCACACCATCACCGGCATCGCCGGCAAGAAGGGCTTCTGCTCCATCAATATTGAGAAGGCCATGATGAACTCTGAGGTGGGCTTTGGGAGGAAGGTCCTGACTGTGTTCGAGCAGAGCGGAATCTCCTTTGAGCACATGCCCTCAGGCATTGACACCATGACCCTCTATGTGCACCAGTCCGAGTTCGAGGAGCACGAGCAGACGGTGATTGCGGGAATCCACAGGGCGGTGGAGCCGGACATGGTGGAGCTGGAATCAGATCTGGCGCTGGTAGCCGTTGTGGGCAGGGGCATGCGCTCCAACCGCGGTACTGCCGGCAGGATCTTCTCAGCCCTGGCCCATGCCCGGGTCAATGTGAAGATGATCGACCAGGGTTCCAGCGAGTGGAACATTATCATCGGCGTGAAAAATGATGACTTTGAGACCGCGATCAAGGCAATCTATGATATTTTCATCACTGCAGAGCTGTAATAATTAGAATTTTACCACATTGTAAGAACGCCGGGGTTCAGGCAGCGCGCCTCCCCGGCTCTTTTTCGATGCAGGTTACTGTACACAGCCCTGCTGTCACGATGCAGGTTACTGTACACAGCCCTGCTGTCAGTAACTGCCGCAGGCTCCTCCTACGATAAAAACATAGCCAATTGTATAAATTCATGCTACAATTGGGCTATATGTCATGGGAAATTGGAAATGCTTATCTGTGAGCCACTGCACTAAGTTCGTGAGAAAACTCGCTGAGTGCCAGTGACATGTATTGCACGTAAGCGCCTAAAACACAGGCGCTAAATGCTCATAACAAGGAGGCGGGAATATGCTGGAAAAAATTGATTTAGCTAAAAAAGTGGATAAAGACACTTACCGCAGTGTAATGGATGAGACTCAGGAGCGCCTGGGGCTTCTGCAGCGGGAGTGCAAGGCAGCCGGAATCCCGGTTGTGATTGTGTTTGAGGGAATCGGCGCAGCAGGTAAGGGTGTGCAGATCAACCGTCTGATCCAGGCCTTGGACCCACGGGGGTTCGATGTGTACG
Organism: uncultured Clostridium sp.; assembly: GCA_900551225.1. Taxonomy (GTDB): domain Bacteria; phylum Bacillota; class Clostridia; order Lachnospirales; family Lachnospiraceae; genus Enterocloster. The sequence continues at coordinate 5,222 of URUZ01000130.1, read as the reverse complement.
CCTGCAACCGTCCCTCAGAGGATGAGCAGATGCGCCCGTTTTTGTGGCGTTACTGGACCAAGACCCCGGCCAGAGGCCGCATCGCCATCTTTGACAGAAGCTGGTACCGCAGTGTCCAGGTGGACCGGTTTGACAAGCTGACGCTGGAGACGTCCCTGGCGGACGCTTACCAGGATATCCTGTCCTTTGAGAAACAGCTAAGCGACGATGGAACGGTGATTATCAAACTGTTCCTCTACATTGACAGGGAGGAGCAGACCAAGCGGTTCGAGAAGCTCACAGCCTCCCCTGAGAACGCGTGGAGGGTGACGCCTGAGGACTTAAAACGCAACAAGGAGTTTGACAGGTATCTGCAGATGAATGAGGAGATGCTGGAGAACACGGACACGGATTACGCGCCGTGGAGCATCATTGAGGCAAAGAACAAGAATTATGCGGCCATGAAGATCATGACCACTGTGACGGACCGGCTGCAGTATGAGCTGGATAAGAGAAAGGAACGGGAGGCGGAGGGCACTGGGGCCAAGCCGGCGCCTCAGGCGCCGCGCTATCAGAACGGCGTCCTCTCCGGCATCGATTTAAGTAAAAAACTGGAAAAAGATGAGTACAAAAAAGAGCTTAAAAAACTGCAGAAGCGCCTGGCCAAGCTGCACAGCGAGATCTATCTGCTGCGTATTCCCATGGTCATCGGTTTTGAGGGCTGGGACGCAGGCGGCAAGGGAGGAGCCATCAAACGCCTCACAAGCAACCTGGACCCCAGAGGCTACCGTGTGAACCCCACAGCCGCGCCCAATGACATTGAGAAGGTTCACCACTATCTGTGGCGCTTCTGGAACAGTGTGCCCAAGGCGGGACACATCGCCATCTTTGACCGCACCTGGTACGGGCGCGTGATGGTGGAGCGCATCGAGGGCTTCTGCTCTGAGGAGGAGTGGAAGCGGGCCTATCAGGAGATCAATGAGATGGAATCCCACATGGCCAACGCGGGAGCCGTGGTACTGAAATTCTGGCTCCACATTGACAAGGACGAGCAGGAGAAGCGTTTCACCCTGCGCCAGAATGATCCGGCCAAACAGTGGAAGATCACTGACGAGGACTGGCGCAACCGTGAGAAGTGGGACCAGTACGAGGAGGCGGTCAACGAGATGCTGGTGCGCACCTCCACCTCCTACGCCCCCTGGATTGTGGTGGAAGGCAACGACAAATATTACGCCAGGGTCAAGGTCCTTAAGACCGTTGTGGAGGCCCTGGAACAAAAGATAGCAGAAAGAGCCCCTCATCTGCGTTCGGCAGAGTGCAGGGAAGTAAACGGGAAAGATAAATGAGCAGAGTGATTGTAGTTGGCGGCGGAGCCGCAGGAATGGCCGCCGCTGTGGCGGCCGCGGGCAGCGGGCACAGCGTCCGTCTGTATGAGAAGAATGAAAAGCTGGGCAAAAAGCTGTTCATCACAGGAAAAGGGCGGTGCAATGTGACCAATGCCTGCGACATGGAGGAATTATTTAACGGGGTTGTAACCAACTCCAAATTCCTCTACAGCAGCTTTTACGGCTTTACCAACCGGGATATGATGGAGCTTCTGGAGCGGGCGGGCTGCCCTCTGAAGGTGGAGCGGGGCAACCGGGTGTTCCCTGTGTCCGACAAGTCCTCGGACGTGATACGGGCTTTGGAGCAGCAGATGAGATCCCTGGGTGTCCAGGTGTTCTTAAACACCGCTGTGGAGGGCCCTGTGATTGCAGGGGGGCGCTGTGCGGGCGTGCGTTTGAGAGGAAAGTCTCCCTCACCTGCGTCGGACGGAGCGGAGGGAGGCAAAGGAACCGTGGTGGCTGCGGATGCGGTGATCATAGCCACAGGCGGGCTGTCCTACCCCACCACAGGCTCCACGGGAGACGGCCACGGCTGGGCAGCAGGTACAGGCCACAAGGTGACGGAGATGTCCCCTGCCCTGGTGCCGTTTACGGTGAAAGAGCTGGAGGAAGTGAAGGAGCTGCAGGGGCTGTCCCTGAAAAACATTGAGGCCGTGGTGTACAACGGCAGTTTGGAAATCTCCCCTCACCTGCGCCTTGGGGAGGCGGATACACAGCGCCCGGCGAAGTGTAAAGAACTATACCGGGAGTTCGGCGAGATGTTGTTCACCCACTTCGGAGTCAGCGGGCCGGTGCTTTTAAGCGCCAGCAGCTTTGCCGCCAAGGCCATCAGGAAACAGCCTCTGACACTGGAGATCGATTTAAAGCCCGCGCTGTCCGGTGAACAGCTGGACGCCAGGATACTCCGGGATTTTGAGGAATTTAAGAATAAACAGTTTAAGAATGCCCTGGGCCACCTGTTTCCGTCCAAGCTGATTCCGGTGATGATCCGGCGCAGCGGCATTTCACCGGAAAAGCAGGTCAACGAGATCACAAGGCAGGAGCGTGAGAACCTGGTCTGGGCTGCCAAGCATTTCCGGCTGACCCTGACAGGGCTTCGGGAGTACAAGGAAGCCATTATCACCCAGGGCGGCGTCTCCGTGAAGGACTTAAACCCTTCCACCATGGAGTCCAGGCTGGTGCCGGGGCTGTACTTTGCAGGGGAGGTGCTGGACCTGGATGCAGTGACCGGCGGCTTCAATCTGCAGATCGCCTGGTCCACAGGCTGGGCGGCGGGAAGTAAAATCGAATTTTTGACGGGAGAGAACGACAATGGAGCATTTTAATATTGCAATCGACGGTCCGGCGGGAGCCGGCAAGAGCACCATCGCCAGGGAAGTGGCTAGACGGCTGGGTTTTGTGTATGTGGACACCGGAGCCATGTACCGCACCATGGCCCTGTATTTTATCAGATGTGGGGTTGATCCGCAGAATGAGGATGCTGTCACCGGGGCCTGCCGGAATGTGGACATCACCCTGAGCTATGAAAACGGGGCGCAGCAGGTATACTTAAACGGGGAAAATGTCTCCGGCCTGATCCGCACCGAGGAGGTGGGCAACATGGCCTCCGCCACGTCCGTGTACATGCCGGTCCGCAGAAAATTGGTGGAGCTCCAGCAGCAGCTGGCCGCCAGGGAGAACGTGATTATGGACGGGCGCGATATCGGCACCTGTGTTCTGCCCGGAGCGCCCGCTAAAATCTACCTCACCGCCTCCACCCGTGTCCGGGCGCAGCGCCGCTTCAAGGAGCTGACGGAAAAAGGGGAGGCCTGCAGCCTTGCGGAGATCGAGAAGGATATCGAGGACCGGGATTACCGGGATATGCACCGGGAGAATTCCCCTCTCAAGCAGGCGGAGGACGCCGTACTGCTGGACAGCTCCGCAATGACCATCGAGGAGGTGATCACCGCCATCATCGATGAGGCCAGGAACAGGGGGCTTAAAGCATGACGGACCGCAGTGTGACAGTGGCCAGGACAGCAGGATTCTGCTTCGGCGTGGAGCTGGCAGTGGACAAGGTCTATGACCAGATTGCGGGAGCAGGTGACGGCCGGGCGGCCGGGCCCATCTATACTTACGGACCGATCATCCACAACGAGGAGGTGGTCCGGGACCTGGAGGCAAAGGGCGTCCAGGTGATAGAGACAGAGGCGGAGCTTAAGGCTCTCAAGAAGGGAGAGGGCACGGTGATCATCCGTTCCCACGGCGTCAGCCGCCACATCTATGACATACTGAAGGAACGCCAGGTGGAGGTGGTGGATGCCACCTGCCCCTTTGTGAAGAAGATCCACAGGATCGTGGCGGAGCACTCCGCAGCCGGGGAGACGGTGGTGATCATCGGGAATCCGGATCACCCGGAAGTGGAGGGAATCAGAGGCTGGGGAGATGAGAACACGGTTGTTGTGGAAAATGAAGCGCAGGCCGAAGAATTTTCACTGAAAGATGGTCAAAAACTATGTATCGTGTCCCAAACGACATTTAATTACAACAAATTTAAAGAATTAGTTGAAAAATTTTTGAAAAAGGGTTATGATAGTAGTGTTTTAAATACGATTTGCAATGCAACACAGGAAAGACAAGTGGAGGCGGCACGCATTGCTTCCCAGGTAGAGGCCATGATCGTCATCGGCGGCAGGCATTCTTCAAACACCCGGAAGCTATACGAGATCTGTCTCAAGGAATGTGAAAACACATTTTACATTCAGACACTCGGCGACTTAGATCCTGATAGTGTATCTTCTGTGCGCAGCGTAGGTATTACAGCTGGGGCGTCCACCCCAAAAAAGATTATTGAGGAGGTTCATACCAGAATGGCAGAGCAGAGTTTTGCAGAGTTATTAAAAGAAGAGGAAGAATCCACCAAACCAATACGTACAGGAGAGATAGTCACTGGTCAGGTCATCGAAGTCAACAGAGATGAGATTATTCTGAGTATTGCAGGTAATAAGTCCGAGGGAGTTATTACCCGTGACGAATACAGTAACGACAACAACGTGGATTTAACCGCAAAGGTACAGATTGGTGACGAGATGGAAGCCAAGGTCATCAAACTGAACGACGGTGTAGGCATGGTTTCGTTATCCTATAAGCGTATGGCAGCAGACAGAGGCAACAGACGCCTGGAGGAAGCATTTGAGAATCAGGAAGTGCTGACAGCCAAGGTTTCCCAGGTTCTGGACGGAGGCCTCAGCGTAGAGGTTGAGGGCGCACGGGTATTTATCCCCGCAAGCCTGGTATCCGACAGCTACGAGAAAGACCTGTCCAAGTATGCAGGACAGGATATTGAGTTCGTAATCACCGAATTCAACCCCAAGAGAAGAAGAATCATCGGCGACAGAAAGCAGCTTCTGGTAGCTAAGAAGGCAGCCCTGAAGGAAGAACTGTTTGCAAGAATCCAGCCAGGCGATGTGACCGAGGGCGTTGTTAAGAACGTTACCGATTTCGGCGCATTTATCGATCTGGGCGGAGCAGACGGCCTGCTGCACATCTCCGAGATGAGCTGGGGCAGAGTCGAGAATCCGAAGAAGGTATTCAAGGCCGGCGACCAGGTCCGCGTCCTGATTAAGGACATCCAGGGCGAGAAGATTGCTCTGAGCTTAAAATTCCCGGAGGCTAATCCCTGGGCAAATGCAGTTATGAATTATGCAGTTGGCAACATTGTAGTTGGACGTGTTGCACGCATGACCGACTTCGGCGCATTCGTTGAGCTGGAGCCAGGCGTAGACGCTCTGCTGCATGTATCCCAGATCTCCAGAGAGCATGTGGAGAAACCTTCCGACGTACTGAGAATCGGTCAGGAGATCGAGGCAAGAGTCGTGG
>URUZ01000129.1 GCA_900551225.1 uncultured Clostridium sp. | reverse complement strand
CCTCTGCCCGGAGACGTAACAGAGTCGGATATAGGGCCAAAAAAATAAGCCTGACCATATGCAGGCTTATTTGCTTCACTTATTTACTTCGCTTATTTACTTCGCTTATTTACTTCACTTATTTACTACACTTATTTACTAGCTTATTATACTGTAATTATCTCCCCGGACTCAATTGACGGTACTCCGCCTGGATCTGTTCATACCGCTCCAGGATAGGCTGGGTCTGCTCTCTGGTCTTTATCATCACTGTATCGTAATGCTCAATCAGCAGATCCACAATGTCCGCGTCGATGAGCCCCTGGTTCTTCATATTGGACAGAATTCCCACCACCCGCTCCTTGGCATAGGCCTCCTTGTAGCTTCTGGTGCCTGTGAGGGCGCTCACAATGTCCGCCACGGCCACCAGACGCTCTCCTACGGACAGTTCGTCCCCCTTCAGTCCACGCGGGTAACCGGAACCGTCCAGCTTCTCATGGTGCCGCAGCGCAATCTTGGCCACTGTCTCCTCGATCTCTCCCCCGAATATCTTCTCTGTCAGATCCACATGGGTCCGCATCACAGCCATTGCCTGGGGGCTCAGACGTCCCGGGAATTCCAGAATCTCCACAGGCACCCCGATTTTGCCCAGGTCGTGCAGCACCGCGCCGCAGACTATCTGCTGTATGTACCGCTCATCCAGCCCCAGAAGCCTGGCGATCTCCATGCTGACGCTGGTGGTGGTGATGGTGTGGGTCACAGTGTGCTGGCTGCGGAAATCAATGGTGTACACCAGCATCATCAGATAGGCGCTGATATCCTCCTGGCTGTAGGGCATATCCAGCAGATAGCTCCAGCTGTTCTCATTGTCCCACTTAAGCTCCTCCGGCGTGATCACAAAACCGGGATTCAGCACCAGTTTAGCCAGCGCCGGCTGATACAGCCAGTCACAGTGGCTCTTGATCTGGTCCATACAGTATTCCCAGCTCCTGCCCTCATAGTTCAGGCCGATATCAATGCGGTCCGCCAGATTGATCAGCTGCGCAATCTCCTTCAGATCCTCCCCCATATCTTCCACACTCAGAAGCCGCCTCCATGGCGTATGGTGATGTAAGATGCAGGGTGCCAGCTCCTTCAGCGGCGAAAAATACCGTATAAACAGATAGCCGTAGACAGAGTGGTCATTGACATTCACAGTCTCAAACTGTACCATCCTGGAGATCTCATCTGTCTTGTAGGCGCCTATATCATGGAGCATTGACAGAAAGCAGATGTCCCGGATCTGCCGGCTGGTGTACCCGCCCTTCTCAAGCAGCAGCCTCCATACAATTCCCGCCACCCGGTAACCATGGTTGATCAGACGGGGGTCCACATAATTACAGCTCCTTCTGATGATCCCTAAAATGCCTTTATTATTAATAAACTCTGCGTAATTCAACTGTCACCTCCGCCAACCAGGCCGCCCGGATTTCTAACCTTTAATCTGCATCCATTTTACACGATCCCGGTCCAATGCGCAATCAATTCCACACCATAAATTTTGAATCCCCAGGCGTTTCACCCCAGAACCTGTGCCTGCCGGGCGGGCTGTGCTGACTGGCTCCGGCCGGCCATACCGCAAAACAGAGTGTACAGATGGGCGGAATATAATTTCAGACATGCTCCAGTGCTCCGCCACGCACAAAAAAGGAGCCGCGCCGCGGTGTTCCACCGCCTGCGCCGCTCCCTTTATATGCAAATTATCTATGTTCCATCACCGCTATGCCAGCGCCTCCACTGCCATATCGTTCTCCAGAAGAGTGGTCTCATATTTATTCAGGATAATGCCCTGAATCATATCCCTGGTCCCGGAGTTAATTGGATGTGCTATATCGCGGTATTCGCCGTCTGCAGCCTTGCGGCTGGGCATCGCTATGAATAACCCCTTTTCCCCCTCTATCACTTTGATGTCGTGAATGACGAATTCGTTGTCCAAGGTAATGGAAACGATGGCCTTCATCTTTCCCTCCTTCTCAACCCGCCTCACCCTTACGTCTGTAACCTGCATGTTCTTTACCCCTTCCGTCTTTTCCTTCGCTGCCGCTCACCACCTGTCTGTCCAGGCAGGTGCGCCCCTGCGGACAATGCGCTTTATAATGTATACCTCTCGTTCTTCTCCACAACGATTCTGATGTTCTCCGGTGTGCCGATATGTGTGGTGTTGGCCCGGATGGTATCCCGGCTCTCCACGATACAGTTCTCGATTACTGTGTTGTCCCCAATGTAAACATCATTTAAGATAATAGAATTCTTGATAATACAGTTGTTCCCCACGTATGCCTTCTTAAACAGTATGGAGTTCTCTACCGTTCCGTTTAAGATACAGCCGCTGGATATCAGGCTGTTGCGGACTATCGCTCCTGGATTGTACTTAGCCGGCGGCAGATCGTCAATCTTGGTGTAAACGTCCGGATACTGCTTGAAGAAGAAATCTCTTACCTCAGGCTTCAGGAAATCCATGTTGGTCTTGTAATAGGAATCGACAGAAGCGATATTGCTCCAATATCCTTCCAGCTTGTACGCGTAGATCCTTTTTAAGTTCTTGTAACGCACCAGAATGTCATTGACCAGATCATAGCGGTCCTCCTGGGCGCAGCGCTCCAGATGCTCGATCAGCTGGCGTCTGCGGATCACATAGATGCCGCAGGAGATGGTGGTAGCATCGGAAGCCATGGGCTTCTCCTCGAAGTCGGTAATCCGCCCGTCGTCGTTGAGCTTCACGCAGCCGAATCTGGTGACATCGGTACCATCCTCCATGTCCTTGCAGACCACGGTAATATCCGCTTTCTTTTCAATGTGATACTCCAGAACCTTGTTGTAGTCCAGCTTGTACACGCCGTCGCCTGCGGTGATTACCACATATGGCTCATGGCTGTTCTTAAGGAAGGTCAGGTTCTGATATAATGCATCCGCTGTCCCGCGGTACCAGTCCCCGTTCTCCGGTGTGATGGACGGTGTGAATACGAAAAGTCCGCCCTGTTTACGGCCGAAATCCCACCACTTGGAGGAACTCAGATGCAGGTTCAGGGATCTGGAATTGTACTGTGTAAATACAGCAACGTTCTGAATATGGGAATTGCTCATATTGCTCAGGGCGAAGTCGATGCTGCGGTAGCTTCCGGCAACCGGCATAGCAGCGACCGCTCTCTTGTTAGAAAGCTCCCTCATCCTCTTGCTGTTACCACCTGCTAAAACGATACCGATTGCTCTCATCTTGCGCCACCTGCCTTTATAATGTAATTTCCGCTTGCCAGTAATCCATCAGGATAATCGCCTACGGTTGTCTCGCCTGCTATCGCTGTGTTCTTGCCGATCTGTACGCCGTCCGGGATCACAGAATTTTCACCCACGGTTACCAGATCGAATTGGTAGACTTTCTGGTCATAGGTACTGGGCGCGTACTCTCCTACACCCAACTGCACGCCGGAACCGATATGTGTGTTCTCAGCTACAATGGATTTGGTCACCTGGGTATTGGCCCCGATCACCGTTCCCTGCATGATAATGGAATCACGCACCACTGCGCCCTTGCCTACGGTAACGCCTGCGCCGATTACGGAGTTGATCACATCGCCGTTGATGTCTGTGCCCTCCCCGATGATGCTGCGCTCAATCTTGGAGTTCATGGAAACGTACTGGGGCGGGATCACATCGCTCTTGGTGTAAATCCTCCAGTATTCCTCATATAAATTGAACTCCGGGATAATGTCAATCAGTTCCATGTTGGCCTCCCAATAGGAGCCCAAGGTCCCTACATCCTTCCAGTAGCCGTTGTACTCATAGGCAAAGCTTCTGTCGCCCTTGGCATGGCAGTATGGGATGATGTGTTTTCCAAAATCACAGCCAGGCTCGTCCTTCATCTTAATCAGAGCCTCTTTCAGTACCTTCCAGCTGAAGATGTAAATGCCCATGGAAGCGAGATTGCTTCTGGGAACCGCCGGCTTCTCCTCAAACTCCGTGATGCGGTTGGATTCATCGGTGATCAGTATGCCGAAACGGCTGGCCTCCTCCAGTGGCACCGGCATGGCAGCAATGGTGATGTCTGCATTGTTGGCTTTGTGATAGTCCAGCATTACCTCATAGTCCATCTTGTAAATATGGTCGCCGGAGAGGATCAGAACATAGTCTGGATTGTAATTCTCCATGTATTCCAGGTTCTGATAGATCGCGTTCGCAGTTCCCGTGTACCAGTCACTGCCTTTACTGCGCTCATAAGGAGGTAGGATTGTTACGCCGCCGACATTCCTGTCTAAATCCCACGGGATGCCAATCCCAATATGGGTGTTCAAACGTAATGGCTGATACTGCGTCAAAACACCGACTGTGTCAACGCCGGAGTTAATGCAGTTGCTAAGCGGGAAATCAATAATCCGGTACTTCCCTCCAAAAGATACCGCCGGCTTGGCTACTTTCTGTGTCAGGACTCCAAGACGACTTCCCTGTCCGCCAGCTAAAAGCATGGCAATCATTTCTTTCTTAATCACGTTATCACCTCTTGCTGTTAAAATTTTTGTAATTTCAATTATAACACAAACTTCATGAATAGTACATAAATATTTAATTATTTTTCACTATTTTCCGTCATTTTTCCGACATCTCAGGTCTGAACACCATTATTCTGGTATTACTTTCCATATGTTGTAATATATTCTAGCCAACCACAATATCTGCCCCCTCCATCAATTTGTGAGTATACGGCCTGTCAGACTTGTCCTTTTGTGGAGATCCATTTTCCTAAAAACAGATTAACCTTGAAACATTGTGGGAAATATCATATAATCACGTTATATATGTTTATGATTTATAGAGTATGCAATATGCATGAAAAGGAGAAATTTAGTTATGAATCTGGTTACTGTAAAAGAGTTGTATAAGCATTCCGAAGAATATCTCGGCAAAGAAATCACCGTGGGCGGGTGGATTCGCAGCCTGCGCGATTCCAAAGCCTTCGGTTTTATTGTTGTCAGCGACGGCACATTTTTCGAAACACTTCAGATTGTATATCATGATGACATGTCAAACTTTAACGAGGTATCCAAACTCAGCGTGGGCACCGCCATCATCGTGAAGGGCACCCTGGTAGCCACTCCGGATGCCAAGCAGCCATTCGAGATCCAGGCCGCCCAGGTGGATGTGGAGGGCGCGTCCGCACCGGACTATCCCCTTCAGAAGAAGCGCCACTCCTTTGAGTACCTGCGCACCATCTCCCACCTGCGTCCCAGAACCAACACCTTCCAGGCCGTGTTCCGCGTGCGCTCCCTGATTGCCTACGCCATCCACCAGTATTTCCAGGACCGCAGCTTTGTATATGTGCACACGCCCCTGATCACAGGAAGCGACTGTGAGGGCGCCGGGGAGATGTTCCAGGTGACCACACTGGATCTGAACAACATACCGAAAACCAAGGACGGAAAAGTGGACTTCGACCAGGATTTCTTCAACAAGCCCACCAACCTGACCGTAAGCGGCCAGCTCAACGGTGAGACATATGCCATGGCCTTCCGCAATATCTATACATTCGGACCCACATTCCGCGCCGAGAACTCCAACACAGCGCGCCATGCCGCAGAGTTCTGGATGATCGAGCCCGAGATGGCCTTTGCAGATCTGGACGACAATATGTGCCTGGCTGAGGGCCTGTTAAAATACGTGATCCGCTATGTGCTGGAGAACGCGCCCGAGGAGATGAACTTCTTCAACCAGTTTGTGGATAAGGGCCTGCTGGACCGCCTGGAGAACGTGCTGAACTCCGAATTCGGCCGCGTGACCTACACCGAGGCTGTGAAGATTCTGGAAGAGCACAACGACCAGTTCGACTACAAGGTGTCCTGGGGCTGCGACCTGCAGACAGAGCATGAGCGCTACCTGACAGAGCAGGTGTTCAAGAAGCCTGTATTCGTCACCGACTACCCCAAGGAGATCAAGGCCTTCTATATGAAGATGAACCCGGACAACAAGACAGTTGCCGCTGTGGACTGCCTGGTTCCCGGCATCGGCGAGATTATCGGAGGAAGCCAGAGGGAGGATGACTACGACAAGCTGGTAGCCAGAATGAAGGAGCTGGATCTGAATACAGAGGACTACGGCTTCTACCTGGACCTGAGAAAATACGGCTCCACCCGCCATGCGGGCTTCGGCCTGGGCTTTGAGCGCTGCGTGATGTACCTGACAGGCATGGCCAACATCCGCGACGTGATTCCATTCCCAAGAACTGTAAATAACTGCGAGCTGTAAATGATAAGCGGTGAGGCACATGCGTTCCAGTGTTTCACCGCGTATGATCACAACCCGGCAGGCGTACCTGGTCACGGGCATCGCCTGCCGGGTCTGTCACGTTTCCGGCTTCGCCAGACACAAGGAGGATACAATTCACCATGAAATTCATCCACACCGGGGATATCCATTGGGGTATGTGCCCGGATGCAGATAAGCCGTGGGCCAATGAACGGGCACAGGCTGTTAAAGACACCTTCCGAAAAATCGTAGAAAAAGCAAAAGAACTGGATGTGGACTGCATGTTCATATCCGGAGACCTGTTTCACCGCCAGCCCTTGATGAAGGACTTAAAGGAGGTCAACTACCTGTTCTCTACCATACCGGGCGTAAAGGTGATTCTGATCGCGGGCAACCACGACCGCATCCGGGGCAACTCTGCGCTCTTAAGCTTCAGCTGGAGCCCCAATGTGACCTTCCTCATGGATGAGGAACTGACCTCCGTCTATTTCGAGGACATCAACACAGAGGTGTATGGCTTCAGCTACCACTCCACAGAGATCAAGGAGCCGCGGCTGGAGGAGATTCAGGTGCCCATCAGCAGCCGCATCCAGATTCTCATGGCCCACGGCGGGGATGCCGCCCATCTCCCCATCAACTTCAACAGCCTGGAGCTGTCCCCCTTCTCCTACATCGCCCTGGGGCATATTCACAAGCCCAGGCTGCTGGCGGAGCTTAAGATGGCCTACTGCGGTTCCCCTGAGCCGCTTGACATGACCGAGACCGGACGCCACGGCTTCTACACAGGAGAGATCCATCCCGTAACCAAGAAGGTGACCCGCCTGGAATTCATTCCCATGGCCCAGATCCAGTACATACCTCTGGCCGTGAACATATCCAAGGACACCACCAACATGGAGCTGGCGGCCCGCATTTCCCAGGAGATCCGGAGCCGAGGGGAGCAGAATATCTACCGCTTCCGCATCAAGGGCATGCGGGACCCTGAGATTGATTTTGACCTGGAACAGCTGGCCTCCCAGTACCGGATCTGTGAGATCCTGGACGATTCTGAGCCCCAGTATGATTTCTCCGCCCTGTTTGCAGAGCACCCCAGCGATATGATCGGTTTCTTCATCCAGGCCCTTCAGAAGGATGACATGAGCCCGGTGGAGAAAAAGGCCCTGCACTATGGGGTAAACGCCCTGCTTCACACCACGGACGAAAGGAGCTGACACCATGCGATTACTGAATCTCCATATCAACGGCTTCGGCAAGTTCCAGGACCAGGACATCTCCTTTGAGAAGGGCCTGAACGTGGTGTACGGCAAAAACGAGGCTGGTAAATCCACCCTGCACACCTTCATCCGCGGGATGCTCTTCGGCATTGACAAACAGCGTGGACGGGCTTCCAGAAATGACCTCTACAGCAAGTTCGAGCCCTGGGCTGGAAGCGGCACCTATGAAGGGTGGCTTCGCCTGGAGAGCCTGGGGGAAATCTACCGCATCGAGCGGCGTTTCCAGAAGAAGAACAAAGAGCTGACCATTGTCAACGAGACCCTTGGCAAAGAGATGGAGCCCACCGCCGCCCTGCTGGACCAGCTGCGCTGCGGCCTGACGGAGACTGCCTACAACAATACCATCAGCATCGGCCAGTTAAAATGCGCCACAGACGGCGGCATGGTGGCGGAGCTGAGAAACTATATCGCCAATTTAAACACCTCAGGCAGCATTGCCTTAAATATCACCAAGGCCAGCGCCTACTTGAAGAACCAGCGCAGGGAGCTGGAAGCCCAGCTGGTGCCCCAGGCGGCCTTGAGCTACACCACCCTGATCAGTGAGATCCGCAAGCTGGAGCAGGAGATCTCCTCCCCTGCCTACGCCAACCAGCTGACGTCTTACCGCAGCCGCAAGTCCCGGCTTAAACAGGAGCTGGAACAGAAACAGCAGGAGAAGGAAAACCTGCTTCAGAAGGCGGCCAGAGGACGGCAGGTGCTGACCGGCAGCCAGTTCACCGACCGGGACTCCATCTCCACCTATATGGCCGACACAAGGAAGCTGTATGATGAATATCAGACCTCCCTTGCAGCCTGCAGCCGCAGGTCCTTAAAGGTACGGGCGGTGCTGTCCATACTGGCTGCGGTGCTGTGTCTGGCCGGCGCCGGCGCCCTGATGCAGTTCCCGGGCATGGTAGCCGGCCTGCCGGTTACACTTCCGGTAATATTGGGCGGGCTGGGCAGCCTGGGCTTCGTGTTCCTGATTCTGGGATTTCTGCAGTTCAACCGAGGACGAAGGCATAAAAAAGAGCTGGAAGCCAGCACCAGGCTGCTTCAGGAGATCTTCGCCCGCCACCTGGGCGATTCCGCGGTTTCCCAGGAAGCCATGTCCGCCTTCGAGCTGCGCATGGGCGAGTTCCTGCGGCTCTGCGGCGCCATCACCCAGTCTGAGGAGACGCTTCAGGAGCTGTCCCAGGAGATCGCCGGGCTGCTGAAGCAGGAGGATACCTGCAGCGATGAGATCGAACAGCAGCAGCGGGTGCAGTGGGAGCTGGAGAAGAAGCTGGAACACCTGGCCGGCTGCAAGAACCAGGCCGAAGCCTTAAAACGGACGCTGGCGGAAAACGAGCGGATACAGGAGGAACTGGATGCCATTGACCTGGCCCAGGACACCATGACCACCCTCTCCACCTCCATCCGGGATTCCTTTGGGTTGTATCTGAACAAAACAGCCTCCGAGCTGATCGGAGGCATAACGGGCGGCATATACAGCAGTATGAGTATTGACCAGAACCTGAATATCTACATGAACACGCCGTCCCGCCTGGTTCCCATCGAGCAGGTCAGCAGCGGCACCATGGACCAGATCTATCTGGCTGTCCGCCTGGCCGCCGCGAAGCTGGTGCAGAACGGCCGGGATTCCATGCCCCTGATCTTCGACGACAGCTTCGTGCTGTACGATGACGAGCGGCTTAAAACAGCCCTTAAATGGCTGGTAAATGCATATGACAACCAGATCATTGTATTCACCTGCCACCAGCGGGAAGCACAGCTGCTGACAGCCAATCAGGTGAAGTATCATCTGATTTCAATATGAGGACATTATAGTTGTAACAGGTTCCAAAACAGCAGCAGTATCATCACCGGGCTGAGCAGCCATGGAATGAAGTTCCATCTGTGCAGCCCGGTATTTTTATGCCAGATGCAGCAGACAGCGATATTGGCGGCACAGGCCAGGAGACAGGCCGTCGCTAACAGGGAACACTTTAAGTCCTGCTGCAGCCAGCTATAATAGATCAATACCGATGTCAGGCACCCAAGTCCTAAAGACATCTCTGCGCTGGTGTTCCAGAAGGGAATGCGTTCCGGAGAGTCTTTGCCCGCCTTCAGGCAGCGGGCGGCCTGGAAATGCCGAATCCACTTCCCCAGGCAGGCGCTGAAGGTGAAAATCAGATACGCAGCGGCCAGAACGGCGGTAGTTATGAGGCGAATGCCTCTGTCCGCCTCGGGGCCTGCAAAGCCTCCGACGGAGAACAGGCGGTAAAAAAGTGTATTAAACAGCCACAATTCAATAACCATCATGGAGATCTGAAGGGCTGCCAGCAATCTCCGTTCTTCCATGCATACCCGCTTTAACAGCATTTCCCGCTGTTTCTCCTGGCTGACGGCCGGAACCTGCGGGCGCTGCGGCTCCTTGGAGTAGAATACGGCAAGGCTGCCGCGGGTGAAGCCCAGCGTCCAACCGCAGCTCTCGAAACCGACCTTAAACTGCGGGAAATCCTGCTTCTTAAATGGCCGGACACAGAAATGATACGGTTCCCCTGGTATATCCTCATATACAGCATATCCGCTTCCCCAGAAACCGCTGATTCTGGTGGCCATATACCCTCTCTCTGCCTGCATTTCAAAAATTTGTTCCAGCCTGGGCAGATCCATCAGGCTGGCACGAAGTTCGCGGGAATGTTCACTCATATGCTATTCCTCCATTTCCTTCCTCAAAAAATATCAGAAAATCTCCTCTCAGCTGATGGTTAGGCTCTTAAGTTTATATTATCAGAAATGGGTGGGGTGGTTTTTAATTTAATCTTAATTCTTTATGTCAAAAGGCAACGCAGTCGGAGACCGTATATTTATCGTTCCGCTGACACATACTACCATAAACAGGAGGTATATGTCATGGATCTGAATGAAACAATCTGCTTTTGCAATGACGTCACTAAAGGTATGATCAAGGACGCGGTTGACGCCGGAGCGAAAACGCTGGAAGAGGTGCAGGAAGCCACCGGAGCCGGCACAGTATGCGGCGGCTGCCTTGATGATGTGCAGGCGGTCATTGATGAATTAACTAAATAGCATTAGCAAACAGCCCCGGTCCGCATTAGGACCGGGGCTGTGTCTTAGAGCCTGTTTGATAATTCATTTCCGCCATCTGCACGCTCTAGGTTGCTGCCTGCCTTGATTTCTTGTACAAATCTATCGCTTCGGTAATGTTGGCGGCGGAACCGGACTGAATCAGCTTGGAGAGTTCGGACAGCCGCTCCGGCTGCAGGAACTCCTGTCCCAGGTATGGTCCGTAGGTGTCGGTAATATGGATATTCTGATCCTTCACCTTCATCTCCAGCTCCTTTAAAGACTTCTGGGCCTCGCTGTGCTTCTCCGTCAGATCTTCAAGCCTGGCACGGTTGTTCTCCATGATCTCGTCTGCAATGATGGATTTGGTCACATTCTCGAAGGTGTTGATGGCCTCCTTCTTCTTGGTGGTGATCTCCGCCAGTTCCTGCTCAATGCAGGCGATCTCATCATCGTATTTCTCCAGGTCGTAGATATCCTCATTGCCGTCCTTCTGGATGGTACGGGTAATCACCCGGATCTTTTTGTGGTTGGAGCGGAGGGTGGTGCGGATGGCCCTGCCCTTTTTCAGCGAATCCTGGTGGTGTACCTTGGTGCGGTTGCTGATGGTAACGTAAAGGCCGCCAAACAGCACCACATCAATAAAATAGATGGCCACCAGATACCAGATCCTGCGCTCCGGAATCAGGTAATAAATCCCGCTGGGTATCCCTAAAAAGCAGATCAGGACCGATATCAGCAGAATCAAAAGCTCCTTTAATCCCCTGGGATAATACAGGGCATAGTACAGCGTGCTGTTACAGAAGGAGGGCACGTGATCCTGCTGGAACATGGTCTTTATCTGCAGCTTCAACTCCCGGCTGTGTTCCCGCAGGTCTGCGGTTTCATCGGCAATCCGCTCCTTCATCCCACGGTTCTTAGCCTTCTCCCGCTTGGCCCTGGCCCGCTTCAGCCGTTCCTGGCCCTTGCCGATCTCCTTGTCATAGCTGATGCAGATGTCGTCCATGCGCTTCCTGGTGGTCTGGCCGATGGTATCTGACACCGATTTCCTGGCCGCCTCCAGTTCCCGCTCCAGCCGCTTCTCCTCAGCCGCCATCTGGTCCATTGTGGCCTGGTCACAGCTCAAACAATCCACCGCATCCCTGGCGGCCGCCAGAAATTTCCCATAATCCGTTATCGCCTGTACCATACCGGTTTCCTCCAATTGTATTAATAATCAGTCAGTTCCTGTCTGAGATAATCCAGCGCGGAGTCTATATCCTTCACCTTAATGCTGTTGAGCATTAAGTCATGGTAACCTCTGGTGGCCAGCGCATCCCCCCATTTGTCCCTGTATAACTGAACATAGGCGCGTTTCAGGATATCCATGGATTTCTTCAGCTGGGCCAGGGCATATTCATTGCCTGAAAATGACAGCAGTGTGGAGTGAAAATTCGCATTGTGTTCCCAATGAATCCAGGCATCATCTATCGGCGATTTACACAGCTCGTCCAGAGAATACAGATGGTTCAGCTGCTCATCCGTTATCTTCTGGTAGGATTCCCGCAGAAATCCCCCTTCTATTACATATCGGAAGTCCAGCGTTTCCGATATATCCTTTCGTGTCAGCTGCACCACCTCATACCCAAAGCGCGGCAGGTTACGCAATATTCCCTCATTGCATAAAGTAGCCAGGGCTTCCCGGATGGGTGACTTGCTGAAGCCGAATTTATCCACCAGCTCCTGTTCGTTTATAATCTGGTTGGCTTGATACTCACCTCTGATAATTCCATCAAGTATTTTTTGGTAAGCGATTGATTTAAGGCTACTTTCCGTTTTTTTCATACCGTACTCCATCAACATATAAT
>URUZ01000128.1 GCA_900551225.1 uncultured Clostridium sp. | reverse complement strand
AGGGCGGGAAGGGGTTTGATCACCCTGTGGCCCAGCTTTTTTGCCAGCTCATAGCCGCTGCCGTCGGAACCGGTGGCCGGAGCCGCCTTGGAACCGGGGGCCAGAATCACCGCATCCCCCTGAAGCTTTCCCTGGCCGGTGGCCACTGTCAGGCCCGGCCTTCCCTCCATGGGCTCCACCCCAGTGGCCTCACATCCGGTCAGGGTCACAACGCCCAGATGCTCCGCCTCCTGGCGCAGCACGTCCAGCACCGCGCTGGCCTGGTCGCTGTTGGGATAAATGTAGCCGTTCCTGCTTCTTGTCTCAATTCCCAGGCTGCCGAAAAACTCCAGGGTCTGTTCCACCCCGAAGCCATTGATTACCTCCATTGGAAATGAAGGCTGCCCGCAGCGGTAGCACTCAGGCCTCATATCCAGATTCGTTAAATTGCATCTTCCGTTGCCGGTGGAAAGGATCTTCTTCCCCACACGGTCCATATGTTCCACAATCGTCACTGCGGCGCCTTCCCTGGCGCTGCAAACAGCGGCCGCCAGCCCGCTGGCTCCGCCTCCAATGATGATTACTTTTCGTTTCATTTGTTTTTCGTTTCCTTCCCCAATGCAGTCTCTGTTGGTTCGAAGTACATTTTATCTGTTTTCACAGAACATTTCAACTGTTTCCTGATAAAGGAACAATTTTGTAACGTCTGCCCCGTATGACAGAACGTTTATTGCGGGCTTTAACTGGTGTAGGATTCCAGATAATGGTAAACATCCATCATGGTTGGAAACCAGATACCCTCCATCAGGCGCTCCCTCTCCTGCTCCGGAAAATCAGTGACAGGGATATGGGTGTACAGGCAGATGGTACTCTGGTCCTTGGAAAAGACAAGTAAAAAACCGGACTCGGAAACCAGATAGAATTCCTTTGCCGCTGCTGTCTCCAGTATGGGCTGAATCTTCTCCTGGCCTACCGCCGCCCGGTTCTCCAGATCATCCACTGATTCTGTCTCAACCACAGTGTTGGGTATGGCCTGTTCCTGGCGGATACTGTATCGCGTTATGGCATAACCTGCAATCAGGCAGACAATGGACGTGACAATAAACAATAGAAAGCAGTACATATACTTCTTCATTTGATAACCTCCAATTTCATGTAAGGTTAGTATCTGCTTTCTATTTCATTTTTAATCACTTAATTTTGATTTTCTGAGAATAATTTACAGCAATCGTGCTTTTTTGAGCATGGATTTGATCTTTCTTCCACAGGGCATGCCTGCCAGTTCCTCCTCTGATATGCCTCCAAGCTTCACCAGAAGCACGCCGTACACCGCCAGCGCCGCTGCGATGGCCGCCACCACCTCCATGGCCAAGCCCAGACGGCGGTCCGCAATTCCCGACGGCAGCGCCAGGCGCACCACAAAGTACACGCCCCAGGCAGCGGCCCCCATGGCCAGCGCGCTGGCAAAGGGGATCACAAACGTCTTTTTATATTCCTGCCGGTAATCCAGGTATTTGGCAATGGCCCGTCCATTGAGAATGCACATGAAAAATGCAAACAGGATGTTGGCATATACCACGCTGTATATGCCCCATTTAAATACCAGCAGCATGAGTTCCAGGGCGCCCACATGGAACACCAGGGAAATGGTGGCGTTGCGCATGGGAATATTCATATGGTTCAGGCCCTGTAAAATGGCGTTGGTCACCGTGGACAGTGAAAAGAGCACCACCGCCACAGAACCCACCATGGTCAGGCGGATCAGGATCTCATTGTCACCGCCGCCGAACAGCAGGTTGTTCACCGGCCCGCTGAGCACGGTCAGGCCCACCGCAGCCGGGATGGCGATGACCATGGAGAAACGGATGGATGTGGCGACCCGCTCCACAGTCTGTTCCCGGTTCTGGCTGGCCACCGCCCTGGTCAGGGATGGGATCAGGGAGGAGGACAGGGCGTTGGAGATGGCCACCGGAATATTAAACAGCAGCTGATACAGCCCCAGGGTGCCCCACAGGGTGGCCACCACTTCCTCGGAGTGGCCCAGCATGCCCATGCCCCGGCCGAAGAAGTAGCTGTCCAGTACATTGCTGACATTGTACACTGTGCTGCTGATGACAATGGGCAGTATGGTAACCGTCAGGTTGTAGCCCAGCTGTTTGTAGGACTCTCGCCTGCCCGTGGTGTCCGCCTCAGCCATCCGTTTCATGGCGGGACGTTTAGACAGGGGCAGAAACACAAAAAAGACCAGAGCAGGGAGGGCTCCGGCACCCGTTCCGATGGTTCCTCCCGCCGCACCCAGGGCGTAGGAGTATTCCGTAGCCCCGCTGGCCTGGTTCATGGCGATGCCTGCGCGGAATAACAGGGCTGCTGCGCCCACGCTGACAGCGGCATTGACAATCTGTTCCAGAATCTGGGAAAGGGCGGTGGGGATCATGGTCCCTGTCCCCTGGAAATAGCCGCGCAGCACACCCAGGTACGCCATGATCCAGATGGTGGGAGCCAGGGTCTTAAGCGCATACATGCTGAAGGGCATGTTGATCAGGCCCGCGAAGGTCTCCGCCCCGAACCACAAGGCCGTGGCAGCTACGCCTCCGATGAGGGTGGCGTAGAGCAGGGCCGCCTTTAAGATCCTGTTGGTGTTCTGATGCTCTTCCCTGGCAATACGCGTGGCAACCATCTTGGACACAGCCACCGGCATACTGTAGGAGGATAAAATGAGGAGGATATTATACACGCCGTAAGCAGCGGTATAATATCCGTTTCCCCTTTTTCCGATTATATTGGTCAGCGGAATCCTGTAGACCATCCCGATCAGCCGCACTAAAATGCTTGCGATGGCCAGGATGCTCCCCTGAATCACGAAGTTTGTCCCTTTCTTCCCGTTTCCGCCTGAAGTCTGTTCTTTAGTCGAATGTTTCATAAGAATTATTGTGCGCCCTCGTTTCCTGTGATTTCAATCTTCCCAAAATCCTTGGTGGGGATGATACAGATCCAGGTCTTGCCCTGGTTCAGTACGATCTCGTTGTGGTCCAGATCATAGTACCGGGTCACTCCGAACTCCCCATCTTTTTCCCAGTTAATAGGAATCGCCTTTCCCTCTGTTATGAAGTAGCCGCATTCTGAGGTGTGGACATTGATGTTCAGATAGTCAGTGGTGGCATAGTGCCCCATCTGGCAGCATTGGAATATCACATTTTTCACTGTAATGGGGCCTTCATTTCCCTGATGAACCCCGCCGTACTGGTAGCGGTGGTACAGGCCGTCGGAGGGGTCGTACTGGAAATATGCCTTATTCATATTATATCCAGGTTTTACGAGATCAGCCGCCATCACGTCGGGCCGCTCATCCAAAAGACCTGTGACCCCATCTCTGGCAAACAGGTAATGCCCCTGGTATGTATCGCCATATGTCTGGGAATATCCCAGCTGATCGATGGCCTTCTGAAGCCGTTCCCCGCTGGAGTAGGCGTTGTGGGGGCTCTTGCGGTCGCTGGAACGGTAATAGGCCACAGTGCCGATGCCGTCCAGGCCGTTGATGTTGTCCACATTGGCCAGGTATGGCTTGGCAAATGTGCTCTGGCCGTAGTGGGCGTAAATGGCATCAAACTCCCTGGCAAAATAAGTATAGTAGGTGCGGCAGCTGCGCACGGAGCCGATGCGGTCCAGATCATCGAAATCCTCAATAATGGACATGTAACGGTTCATGTCCCCCTCCACCGGCGCTTCGTATACCACGCCCGCCCGGTTGATGCCGTACTGCGGAAGGGACGCCTTGTCATTGCTCATCATAATGGCAATGGGGCGGCGGTCGGCCTTGGCGGCGTCCGTCATCTGCCCGGTGAGATAGCTGCGGATCTGCCCGTCCGCCTCTGTCCGCTCCTCCGGCAGATAGTAGGCCGGCAGCCCCGACAGATCCGGCTGCGGCTGGGTGGACTGGGTCTGGATCTCAATGGTGGCCGGCACAGTGGGAGCAGGCGTCTCCTGCTCTGTGGTCACCTCCACATAGGTCTGCTGGGCACAGCCGCAGCACAGGGCTATGACGGTCAATACCGGCAGTATCCATTTCCCTTTAATATATCTCATCTTGTATACCCCCTGAGCTCCAGGATCTCCTTCTGCCGTTCCTCCATGGCCAGACGCTCGTCCTCCTCCATGTGGTCATACCCGCAGAGGTGAAGCATACTGTGGGCCACCAGGAAGGCCAGCTCCCTGGTCTGGGAGTGGCCGTATTTCTCAGCCTGCTCCTCCACCTTGTCCACGGAGATCACAATATCGCCCAGCATCAGCTCCCCGGTCTCGGGATTGAAATAGTCCTCCACAGCCTCCTCCACATGGTCAAAATCGGAGGGCGCCTCATAATCCACCATGGGAAATGACAGCACATCCGTGGGGGAATCGATCTGACGGTGTTCCAGGTTGATGGAGCGGATGCTCTCATTGTCCGTGAGAATCACACTCACCTCTGATTCATATGGACATTTTTCATAATCCAGGGAGGCAGTCACTACCTCCCGGATAATCTCTTCATAGGGCAGATCCAGCTGCTTCTCTGCCTCGTATTCTATGGTAATGGTCATGGAACTATTCCTTTCTCATTGGTTGGCGCAAAAGTGCATTAGGTCCGGTCTCTCTGCCTGCGCGCTGCCGCTGCGCCCTTTCCCTTCTGTTCATAATCGTCATAGGCCTGTACAATTTTCTGCACAAGGGGATGGCGCACCACATCTGAGCTGGTCAGATAGCAGAAGCTGATGCCGTCAATCTTCTTCAGCACCCTGGCGGCCGTGTCCAGGCCCGAGGTGGCGCCTGAGGGAAGGTCCTTCTGGGTCTGGTCCCCGGTGACAATCACCTTGGAGCCGAAACCGATTCTGGTCAGGAACATCTTCATCTGGGCCGGGGTGGTATTCTGGGCCTCATCCAGGATGATGTAAGCATTGTCCAGGGTACGTCCCCTCATATACGCCAGGGGAGCCACCTCAATCAGCCCCTTCTCCGAGTTGTGCAGATAGCTCTCCGCTCCCATAATCTGGTAAAGAGCATCGTACAGCGGCCGCAGATAGGGATCGATCTTGCTCTGCAGATCCCCGGGCAGAAAGCCCAGCTTCTCCCCCGCCTCAATGGCCGGACGGGTCAGGATGATGCGGCCCACCTCGCCGTTTTTAAATGCCTGAATGGCCATTGCCATAGCCAGGTATGTCTTGCCCGTGCCTGCCGGACCGATGCCGAATACAATCATCTTCTTTCGGATTGCATCCACATACTGCTTTTGGCCCAATGTCTTGGGCTTCACCGGCTTGCCCGCGATGGTCCTGCAGATAATATCCTTGTCAATCTCCAGGATCTGCCCGTCGCTCTCAGTGAAGGACAGGGACAGAGCGTAATCCACATTCTGCTCCGTGATGGAGTTGCCCCGCCTGGAGAGTTCGATCAGGTTGCCGAAAACGCTTTTGGCCCGGCGGATGGTATCTTCCGGCCCGATCAGCTTAATCTCGCCATCCCTTGCAATGATGGTCACGTGCAGGGTGCGTTCTATTTTCTTTAAGTATGTGTCAAACTGGCCGCATACATTGCGTTCATGTTCAACAGGAATGTCGATCATGGTCTCAATAACACTCATTCTGCTGTATTCGTCTCCTCTGGTTCTATATTGGGAAGCACATCTTCAATGGGAACCTGTTTCTGAATGGGTTCCAGTGTGATAAAATGTCCGCTTAAGCTTGCCCTCGATGCGCTCGTATCTATTCTATCATCATTTTCAAGAATTTGTACCCCTTTTTCTGTTAATTTTTCTGAGAACTGGCGGCTCAGCTCCTTGGACATCTGTTCCAGCTCCTCAGAAGTGTAGAACCGCTCGTGGGAATCCATCTCCTTGCCCTTTATGCTTCCCAGGTAACAGGGCAGGTAAAAGTTGCTGAACAGCTTCAGCTGCTGCTCCTCCATCAGATAGTCCCACTGGTTGTCGCCCAGGACGGGAAGCAGGCAGGTAAATGACGCCGGCCCCACCTTCACATACCAGCCTCTGCGTGTCTCCCCCGTGGGAACCCGCACCGTATGAAGCATGGGGAAGGTTTTCCTGTACTGGTTCTCCGTGCGCGCCGTCACATCAGCGTCCGCCCGCACCGCGTAGCGGTTTACCTCCTCCTCCCCATCATTTAAGATGGATACGATACCCGATACCAGTACCTGTCCCTCCTCCACCTCGTCTCCCACAGCCACCTGGGCCGTACCCTGGCGGACAATCATGGCAGTGATGGTGCCCGCCTTGGAGGCCACCAGGTCGCAGGGCGTTTCGTCCCGTTCCGGAATGGTGGAGAGCACCTCGTTTTCCTTGATGTGGATCAGAAGCCTGGTGCCGGACACACGGGCGGACACCCAGGTAATCTCCGGAAAATACGCCCGGAATCCCGCCTCCAGCTCTTCGCAGTCAATCTGTTTTTTGTACATCCCGTAATTTACGTTCTGTTCAGACAGATAGCGGACCAGAGTATCGTATGTATAATGGTGATTCCCCTCAAATTCAATATCCCACACAAACAGGCTGAGCACATACAAAAGTACAAAAAAACCGGCCAGCCCGGCTGCGAACAGCTTGCGCTTCCTGTTTCTGTGGAGGTAAAAGGGAAGTCCGCATTTTTCCAGTATTTTCAGGCGGACCCTGGACTTTTTAACCAGGGGCCGGACCTTCCTGTACCCCGGAAGGGTCATGTAAAATTCATAATCCCCGCCATTGCACCGTATCCCCCATATCTCCAGTTTTCTTGCGTTGCATAGGTTTAAAAAGCGTTCCGGCGAATAGCCGTGAAGCCTGATTTTCACATATCCATGCCAGTTATGTAACAGCCGCTCCAACAAATCCGGCACCTCCTCGTTATGAACACTTAGTGACCGTATTTTGGTCACTTACGTGCGATTTATGAACACTTAGTGACCGTGGCACCCACAGTTTATGACTCAAATTCCAGAGACTGGATCTGGCCCGTAATCTTCATTTCCTCGCTGGTGTAATACTCGATCTTCAGCCGCACCCCGTGGACCACCACCTTACACGTCCTGGCCTGCACCTTTACCAGCGTATCTGTATATAAAAGGATGCTCCTGTAATTCTCAATGCAAACTTCCCGGCGTCCGATAAAACTGACCAGCACATCTCCCAGCAGTACATCCCGCGGAAGACCCAGTGCGGTCACAGCCGCTGCCTTTGATTCCCCTAACATTCATCCCTCACTCCTGACACACTGGTTCTTTTTATTATATGCATTACAGGGTTAAAAATGCAGTTTCAGGGAAAATCCGTTTTTTTCACAAATTTTCACAAAATGACTCACCTTCCCGGGAATATCCGAATAGACTATACTGAATCGATTAAACAGTGAGGTCTATATGAATCGTCAGTCCTATTACACAGACAATAACGATGAAGCTTCTGTCATGAACGCCATGCAGATGGGTGACGAAGCAGGGACTCCGGTAATCCCTCTGCCCAACCCAGGCGAAGGCGGCCCTGTAGCAGATGGCAATACATTTCCAGATGCAAATACTCCCGTTATTCCTCTGCCGAATCCCGGCGAAGGCGGCCCTGTAGGAGGCGGCAGCATGCGTCCGCCCATCTTCCGTCCCAACCTGCCCGGAGGCACAATAACGGTTATTCCAGGGGTTACATTTCCATGCTACTCCTGCAATAACAACAGCTACGGGAGAGTTCGTTTTCTCAACGCCTCCAACGGCTACCAGCCATTCTTCATCTACCTGGGCAACTGGCTTGTAGCCAGCCAGTTCGGCAACGGCGACATGACCAATTATCTGCAGGCCACCTCCGGAACCCAGACTGTGACCGTAGCAGGCAACAACGGCTATGTGTATATACAGAAACAGATTCAGGTGCGGGCAGGCGCCTCCATGACCGTGGCCATTATCAACACCGCCAGCGGCCTGGACATTATGGAGATTTCCGATATCTCCTGCAACGCTCCATCCGGCACCACCTGCTTAAGAACCATCAACCTGTCCTTGAACCTGGGCCCCTTCGACGTATCCGTAGGCAATAACAACAGCACCTATACGCCGTTTACCAATGTCCGTTACAGAGAGATCACCCAGTACACCAGCCTCTATCCCGGCTGGTATCAGATGTACATCTCCAGGACCGGTTCCATGCAGAACGTCAATGTGGCTTACACCACAGCCAATCTGAACGCCAACACCTCCTACACACTGTATATCTTCAATGCGGCCAACGCCACAGAAGGACTCAAGACCATGGTTGTCGCCAACTAAAAGAATCCCCCGGATCAACTGGAATCTACAGTTGTCCGGGGGATTTCTGTCTGTGTAACCACATTTTACAGCACCTCAAACTCACAGTTTAGTATGGTCTGGTATACTGCCTCAGGGCTGGCGCACTGCTCCAGCTCCCTGATCAAAGCAGTGGTCTTTACCATGCGCATCAGGGTCACCACTGCAGGGATGTGCTCCTTGGCATCCTTGCTGGCCAGGCAGAAGATCACCTTCACCTGCTTCTCCCCAAAGGAGACCGGCTCCCGGCACAGCAGCAGGCTCAGGCTGGTATGGTGGATTCCCTCCACCCCCTTGCCGTGGAGCAGGGCGAAGGAGCCGTCGGACACGGCATAAAAGCCCTGTTCCTCAATAAATGCTGTCATATTCTCCGTATAGCAGCTGTCGATAAAACCGCGGCGCTCCAGCAGCCCCGCGCTCTCCCTCACTGCTTCTCTCCATTCAAACTTCCTGTCCGACAGCGCGATGCAGTCAAACTTTAAGAAGCTGCTGAAGCTCTTGGGATTGTGGAAGCTCTTCACGGTCTGGTAACCCAGCTCCCGCTCGATTACATCCATTACCCTGGCCCTGGTCACAGGCTCCAAAAAGCTCAGCTTCTCCTCTATGGAGTAATAGCCGGATAGGATGGTCTTTCTGGGAATGCCCAGGCGGTCCAGGGCCGCCCGGTCCTCGGGCTGCAGTATGGGGCTTACAACCAGGCACGGCTTCGGAAGGCTGTTGTTCAGCTTAATGGTGGACAGCACATAGTCAATGGCCGTCCAGTCCGGGTAGGAGGAGATCTTATAGATGGGAATCGTGTCCAGGATGTGGATCTGGTACTCGCTGAGCAGGGATTCCTTCAGCATGGTGGTGGTTCCGTAGCCGTGGCCGCAGACCAGCAGCACCCGCTTGTAGGGCGCGCTCTTCATCCGCTTGATGCTGGCCATGAAGCAGACGGTGAGATACACCAGCTCATCCTCATTGCCAATCTCCTTCAAGGTGTCGATCTCCCTGCACACCTGAATCATCAGGTTGTACATGGGATAATCTTCAGGGCGCAGCAGAGACATCATATTGTCATGGATATCCACATGGTTGTTGATCCGCTGGATCAGGGGGATCATGTGGTTCAAAAGCCCCTCCACCAGGGTGGCATCCTTGTCAAAGGGCATATCCAGCCGTTTGGACATAGCGGATATGAGGGAGAAGGTCACCGCCTCAGCGTGAACCGGGTCCACGTCCACACTGCCTCCGGCCATCTTGTTGGTGAAATCCAGCATCTTTGCCATCATACACAGATGTTGTTCCAGCACCGGCCGCCCGATGATCACTTCCAGCTCTGCGCCGAACTCCTTGTAGGGCTGCCGGTCGAATTCCGGCAGTACGGTGAGATCCAGTGGATACTCCTTGCCGTGGAGAATATACCACACCAGAACCACAATGTTGGACATGTACCACAGGTAGGAACTGCTTGTGAGGGTGCATTTCAGTTTCTCCAACAGCACGTCCACCGACATCACCACATTGGCCACCGACACCCCCTCAAATGCCTTATGGATGATATGGATACAGTAAAATTCATAGGAATTGTAGCTTGTGAAGGGGTTGATCAGGTACTCTATATACTTTCTGAACTCCCGGTTTAACAGGGTGGCGCGCTTTAACTTCGGCCCGGCCAGGTAGAAATGGCCGGAGTAGCCAATCCCCATATCGTCCTGCTTCAGCTGTTCATCCAGGGCCGCCATATCGTTCTTCACAGTGGATCGGGACACCCGGAACTGGTCGCTGAGCTGGTTGATCTTCAGATCCTCACTGCGGATCATCAGGATCAGCAGCAGGATGGACATCCGCTCCCTGCTGGTATAGATCACTTCATTTCCGTTCTCCATACCCTTTAAATCCAGATTCTGAGGGTACACCAGCACCCCCTTGGAGCGCTTCTCTATCTCCGGAAGGTGTTCCAGGGACAGGATATCATTGATCCGGTCCACATCATAGCGGACACTCCGCTCAGAGACATCCAGCGCCCTGGCCGTATCTTTGTAAGACGACTGTCCCTGCGCCTTCAGATGCCGGATGATATTCAGCATTCTGCCATTAAACATTTCCTCTTCCCCCCTGCCGCGGCTTCCCGTCATACAAGCGGTAACCACCATGCTTTGTGAGCGCTGCACCGCGTACAACAGGACAAGAGGAGAATGCTCCCCTTCTCCTCTTATCCGTGATTTCAGTATCTATTCTATTGACAGACTCCCCTGATCCCTTACTGGAATGTATCCTGGATTTTCTTCATCACTGCGTCTGACTTCTTAATCAGGTCGGACACACCCATTTTTAAGACCTTCTTGCCCTTGAAACGGTCCAGGCCGTTCAGTGCCACATCATTTACAATTACAACGCAGACCGCCTCATCAATATCCTTCTGCTTCAGCTGGTTCTCCACGCCGGCTCCGCCCTGTGTCTCAATGAGCACCTCGATACCCAGTTTCTCTCCGGACAGCTTTAAAGCCTCTGCCGCCATATATGTATGTGCCACGCCCGATGGGCAGGATGTGATTCCCACTACTTTCATTGATATACCTCCTTGGTTTATGTTTGTTGAATGATTGGATTATAAGTCGTCAAATGTGATCTCGTCCAGGCTGTCGTCCTCCACAGCCTTCTGTGGCGCGTCATCCATATTGTTCTTCTTTAACAAGTTTACCATAATTGCGGTTACAAATCCACCTGCTAATACGGATATGAAGTACCACATTCTGCCTTCAACCACAGGCAGTACGATCAGCCCGCCCCATGGCGCATGGTTTAACACGCCGGTCAGGAAAGGAATGATATTGCCCACAACAGCACCCACAATCAGGGAAGGGATCACGCGCAGCGGATCATTTGCAGCAAAGGGGATCGCTCCCTCAGTGATACCGACACAGCCCATCAGGATCGCAGCTTTTCCTGCTTCCTTCTCCTCGGCATTGTACTTCTTGGGGGCCAGCAGGGTTGCGATACCCATGCCGATGGGAGGTGTACAGATGGCTACACCCACGCCGCCCATCAGGTAGGGAAGGGTGTCAACCTGGGTCTGGGCAAACAGGGTTGCAACTTTATTCACAGGGCCGCCCATGTCAAATGCTGTCATAGCGCCCAGGATGGAAGCCAGCGGTACCTTGCCCACGTCGCCAAGACCGGACAGCCAGCCAGTGAGGCCGTTCATGATTGCGGCTATGGGTCCGCCGATTCCCCAGACGATGATACCGCCGGTGATAAATGTGCCCACTAAGGGATAGATGAAGATGGAGCCAAGGGTCTTTAAAGCCAGAGGAAGCTTAATCCGCTTCAGCTGCTTAACAACCACACCGGCGATGAGACCGGCAACCATGCCGCCCAGGAATCCTGCGCCCATCTCCTTGGCCAGATACGCGCCGATCATACCGGGAGCCAGGCCTGGCTTGTCGGCGATGGAGTAGGCGATATAGCCGCCCAGGATCGGTACAAACAGGGTCAGTCCGCCGAGTCCGATCTGTGCCAGTCCGGCCAGCCAGCCCACCTCAGGGGTTGCCGCGCCTTCCGGATTCAGCATAACCGCCAGGGAGAACAGGATACCGCCCGCCACGATAAACGGGATCATATGGGATGTACCTGTCAATATGTGTTTCTTTAAAGTCTTTAACTGCTCTTTCATCTGATTACCCCTCCAATACTTCAGTTAATATGTTATATACCTGCTCTTTGGTGCTGTTTCTCAGAGATTCTCTGAACTCCTCATGCATAAGCTTTCTGGAAAGATTCGCCAGAATCTTCATATGGGTGTTCCCAGCCTCACTAAGGGGCACCGCAATCAGGATCACCAGGTCCGCCGTATCGCCGCTCTCCTCGTTCCACACCACCGGAGCCTTAGTCCGCCCGAAGCAGACACTGGCCTCCAGCACATGGTCCGTCTTGCCGTGGGGCAGACCCATGTCAAAGCCTACGAAGGTGGGGGCAATGGCCTCTCTGGCCAGCGCGTCCTGGAAAAATTCTTCTGTGTCAGTGATCTTCCCCGCATTGAACAGCTCTCCCACCAGCGTGCGGATCACATCCTGTTTCTCTCCTTCAATGTCAAATACAATACAATTCTTTTCGATCAGTTTACCCATATTTTACCTCCTGCCCGGCTGCGCCGGATATTTATTAAGCTTGATCTTAAGCGCTTAAGAAGAAGCGTTTGTTCCTTACGTGTTTTATCATAGCGGAGAATGGGGGAATTGAACAGATAGAAGATTTGGAAAAAGTTTTTACAGAAATTATGACTTGGCAGA
>URUZ01000127.1 GCA_900551225.1 uncultured Clostridium sp. | reverse complement strand
AGGGTATAATACTCATCCAATATATGCTTGCTGACGCTGACCTGCAGCAGATTCATCAGAGTATCATATTCGTAGCCAGTCCGCTTGAGCGCCTCATTTAGTATTTCCATATATCTTCCTCCTCAGGTCATGGCTTTGCAGCTCCCTTGTAATTATACATCTTTCCTACTTTGACTACAAGTGGTTTTAGCGGGCACTGAAAGGAAAAGTAAATTGTAATACGAGAGGTCAAGATTCAGTTCAACCGGCGAAAAAAAGCCCCAAAAAAGGTTCTCCCTCATCGGGAGAACCTTTTTTGGGGCCTACAGGGCCATTTGCATTACTTACTGAGATTAGTCAACGCTGACGATTTCTCTCTTGTTATAAGAACCACAAGCTTTGCAAACTCTGTGAGGCATCATTAAAGCGCCGCACTTAGAGCACTTTACCAGATTTGGAGCGCTCATCTTCCAGTTTGCTCTACGGCTGTCTCTTCTAGCTTTAGAAGACTTATTCTTAGGACAGATAGACATGGTTTACACCTCCTTCAACTGTTTAAAAATATCCTGGATAACTGACATTCTCGGGTCAAGTGACCTGGTATCGCAGTCACAAGTCCCTAGGTTGAGATTTGTGCCACATCTATTACAGATCCCCTTGCAGTCATCTGCGCAGAGAACTTTCATAGGCAGGTTCAACGTTAGTTCATTGCCAACCAGCTGGTCTACATCCAGATTGTAACCTTTAACATAGAACTGTTCATCAAGTGCTTCCATCCGCTCCCGATCCGTCTGCTTCATGTCGATCACCTCGTCAATCTCCAGACTGAAAGGAATACGCACAGGTTCCAGGCATCGGCCGCACGGCATCTCCAGAGCTAACTCAGCAGATCCCTTCACTGCAAATACCTTGTTCCCCTGGTTGGTTATCTCCAGAGCAACCGGGTGCTTCTCCACAATCTCATAGGCGCCGTGAGGGCCCTGAAACTGGCAGAATTCCAGATCACAGGTGTACTTTTTCACTTTTCCTTCAACGGAAAACAGTTCAGATAAATTAATCAGCATATTATTAAATCCTTATATGCACCTATGATATTATACATAGGCGCATGTGGTTTGTCAACATAATTTTTCCAGTTAACAGAAATTATCCGGCAATTTTATACTAATGCCAGCGTTTCTCTCGCGATAGCCAGTTCCTCGTTGGTGGGGATCAGCATCACCTTCACCTTGGAAGCCGGTGAGGAGATCACTCTCTCCTTGCCGCGCACATTGTTGGCCTCGTCATCGATCTCAACGCCCATGTAGCTCAGAGAGGAACAGATTGCCTTTCTTCCGGGTCTGTCATTCTCGCCCACGCCTGCGGTAAATGCAATTGCATCCACACCGTTCATGGCTGCTGCGTATGCGCCGATATACTTGATCACGCGGTATACAAATGCGTCTAAGGCTACCTCGGCCAGGTGGTTGCCATCAGCCTTGGCGTTCTCGATATCGCGGAAATCGCTGGAGATGCCATTGGTCATGCCGTATACGCCGGACTTTTTATTTAAGATATCCAGCATCTCGTTGATGTTCATGCCTTCTTTGTTCATGATGAACTGCAGCACGGCGGGATCTACATCACCGCTTCTGGTTCCCATGATCAGTCCTTCAAGAGGAGTTAAGCCCATGCTGGTGTCCACGCACTTGCCGCCGATGGAAGCAGATACGCTGGCGCCGTTGCCCAGATGGCAGACGATGACTTTCGCAGTCTCAGGGTCCAGGCCACCAAAGCGGATGGCCTCAGCGGAGACGAACTTGTGGCTGGTACCGTGGAAGCCGTAGCGGCGGATGCCGTACTTCTCATAGTATTCGTGAGGAATGGCGTAAGTATACGCCTTCTCGGGCATGGACATACCAAATGCGGTGTCAAATACAGCCACGTTGGGAGTTCCCGGCATAGCTGCCTCGCAGGCCTCAATACCCATCAGGTTGGCCGGATTGTGCAGAGGTCCAAGGTCAAAGCACTCGCGGATAACTCTCTTCACATCCTCATTAACAACGATGGAATCGCTGTAGATGGTGCCGCCGTGGAGCACGCGGTGTCCGATTGCGGAGATCTCGCTGGTATCCTTGATCACGCCGTGATCTGCATCCAGCAGAGCTTCCATAACCATCTTGATGGCTGTTTTGTGGGTAGGCATTGGATTCTCGATTACGAACTTGTCCTGGCCGGCCGGTTCATGGGTCAGCTTGGAACCTTCGATACCGATTCTCTCGCACAGGCCTTTTGCCAGTACGCTCTCATTATCCATATCAATCAGCTGATATTTTAAGGATGAGCTGCCGCAGTTGATCACTAAAATTTTCATATCCGTTATTCTCCTTAAATGACTTTTTAGACGGTGGTTATTAAACGATCTCGCCGTATACTTCTCTTCCGCAGCCAGCCGCATTGGACTCATCGGTGTCGATGTGCATAGCCAGGGCATAGGTGTCGCTCACACGTACAACCACATCGCCGAAGATCAGGCTTCTGCCGTCGGTGTCGATCTTCACAGATACAACGTCGCCGTTGTTCACGCCCAGAGCCTCTGCATCAGCGGGAGTTGCATGAATGTGGCGTTTTGCAGCGATGATTCCTTCGCTGATCTCGATCTCGCCCTTGGGGCCAATGATCTTACATGCGCCGGTTCCGGCAATGTCTCCGGACTCTCTGATGGGAGCTGCAACGCCGATAGAACGTGCGTCGGTTAAGGACAGCTCAACCTGGGTTGCCTTTCTGACTGGTCCTAAGATGGAAACGCCTGGCATCTCCTTCTTGGAACCTACGATGGTTACTCTCTCTTCGCAGGCATACTGACCTGGCTGGGACAGATCTTTCTTCCTGGTCAGCTCATAACCCGCACCAAACAGGGTCTCTAAATCTTCCTGTGATAAGTGTACGTGACGCGCGGATGTTTCAACTAAAAATTTCATAATTACGCTCTCCTTTTATCCTTTTAAATAATTAAAGTGCTCACAGCTTCCGCAAAAAATACGCAGTTCTGTATTCTGTATACTATTCTATTGGTTTGTCCCAGATTTTGCAAGCCCTGTCGGAAAATATCTTGCATTTTTTTTAATACGCTGGCATACAAGCATCACGCGTTTCAAAGAATCCCCAACCTGGCGCTGACTAAATCCCTTTGATCGCTGCGCTTTCAACCAGTGCCCCTATGACCATCAATGCAGTGCCTTGTTGACAGGCCGCACAAAAAGCGGGAGCCGCAGATTCCTGCGGCCCCCAGCGTGTTATAATACCTATGGATTAAATCTTCTCGTAGTGCTCCACATTGATCACGAAGATGGTGGCGCCTCCCACTTCCACTGTCATGGGCATGGTTGCGTAATTCACCATTGTGGTGCCGGATATATAGGGCATATTCACAGTAATCTTCTGGTGCTGCCCGCATTCCTGTTTGATAATATCGATCACTTCCTGAACCTTGTCATCTTCAGCGCCGATCATCAGCGTGGTATTGCCTTTCTTCAGGAATCCGCCGGTAGTGGCCAGGCGGGTAATGCTGTAGTGATGCTGGGTCAGCTGGCTTACCACATCGTCTTCGTTGTCATTACGAACGATTGCGTATACTAACTTCATACGATGACCTCCTTTACAATCTGATAGCCTTTATTATAACACATTTTACCAGAAATAAGTGTTAATATTTCTTAAACATTTTGTTAATTCGGCAAATAGTCGCTAAATTAGGAGTTGGCTGCTGTCTTTGCGCCAAGGGTTACCTGTACTTCATGCTCTGTGTAGGAGCCGTTTTCCAGGGTCTGCACAGTCAGGGTGATCGTGGAGCCGCTCTCATAGTAAGTCAGCATTCTGGTCAGTTCCTCCATGCTTGTGACAGACTGGCCGTCGAATTTAGTAATAATATCTTTCTCCTTTAAACCGGAGCCGGCTGCCGCGCCGTCGTCCATAATCTGATAAACGAATACTCCCACCGGCATTCCGAATTCCTTGGAGGCTGTGGCATCAATGTTGGTCACGCGGATTCCCAGTGTTCCCTGGGCGTCCTCAGCCACTTCGACTCTTGTCTTTTTGGTCATCAGGGTATTTAAAATGTCCTGTGCCTTGGAGATGGGGATGGCAAAGCCCATACCTTCCACCTCGGTTGATGCGGTCTTGGCAGCGTTGATGCCGATCACATTGCCGTTTAAGTCCAGAAGCGCGCCGCCGCTGTTGCCGGGGTTGATGGCTGCATCCGTCTGGATAAATGTGCGGTTGATTCCCTTCTCATCCTGTATCTCACGGTCCAGGGCGCTGACATAGCCCACTGTCACCGACTGGCCGTATCCCAGGGCGTTGCCGATTGCGATCACCTGCTGGCCCACCTTGATCTGGTCAGAGTCACCCATGGTGGCAACCTTGATCTGGCTCATGGTGTCCGCCGGGATATCCGACAGCTGTACGGCGATGATGGCCAGGTCTGAAGCTGCGTCCGTTCCCTTGACCGCTGCCTTCACATCCTTGCTGTCCACAAATGTTACCTTTAAATCGCTGGCGCTCTCCACCACATGGTTGTTGGTGGCGATCAGAAGCTCTGTGTCGCTCTTGGCCACGATGATGCCGGAGCCGCTGCTCTTGGCCTCATAGGTCTGGGGCATCCCGAAGAAGTCCCGCTGCTGTACGGTCATGGTATCGTTGATGGCCACAACCGACGGCATAGCCGCCTCCGCGATGGAGGACACATCTGTGACTGTGGATACGTTGGTGGTCTGTCCCGGGTTTCCGTTCTGTGCGGTTGTCAGCGCCGGGGCCGCTGCCTGGGTCTGGGCGCTCTCCGCGGCGGCTGTCTGGCCATACTGGCCCAGCAGCCGGTTCCCCACCAGGTTGACACCTGTCATCACGCCTCCTGAAACAGTGCCGAACAGCACTGCCCCAGCGGTGATCAGCGCCGCCTTTTTAGCCAGACCGCCGCGCTGTCTGTTCCTCTGTGGCTGGCCTGACGGGCCTTCCGGGCGATAGCCTCCTGTGGGTTTCAAACCTTCATCCTGATTCATATATTCATTTGTTCTTCTCTCGTCTTCATACATATTTATCTTCTCCTTTCCTGCCGGTATTTAATCTGCCGGCGCCCTTTGGCTTTTTGTTTTTTTACATTTATTAATATACGGAGTAATTGTGGTGAATTTGTGATATGAATATGGAGAATTTGTGTTCGAATTATTATAGAATTATAAACTGGTATTTTCAGAATGAAACATTGTGCTTTTAAATGCTGCATATTATAAAGAGTAATGAGGAGGAATTGTCATGTGTACAATCGCTGGTTTCTACAACCCGGATAAACACTATCTGCTGGATAAATTACATAAGAAATCCATTCTGTCATCCATGGCATCGGCTCAAAGCCGCCGGGAACAGGATCATCACGGGGTCTGGCTGTCGGAACACTGCGGGCTGGCCCATACCGAAGGGGCGGGCGCCGGCCCCAAGCCACATCAGCCCATCTCCAAAACAGAAGCCGGGCTCACCTTCGCAGCCGCCTTCTGCGGAACGCTCTACAACCCGGAAGAACTGCGGGAGGATTTGAAATCCTTCGGACACACCTTTCAGACCTCCGACCACGCAGAGATTGTGCTGGCAGGCTACATGGAATACGGCCCTGAGTTTGTCAAACGCCTCAACGGTGTCTTTGCCTATGCCGTCATGGACCCTATTAAAAACAGCCTGTTTCTGTTCCGGGACCAGGTGGGCGTCAAACCTTTGTTCTACACGGTCCGGGATGGCGAGATCCTCTTCGCCTCCCAGTTAAAGGGGATATTTGCCTGCCCCGGTATCCGGCCGCAGCTGGACAAACGCGGGCTGAACGAAGTATTTTCCCTGGGCCCGGCCAGAACATCCGGGTGCGGCGTGTTCACAGGCATGGAGGAGGTTCTGCCGGGACACTACCTCTGCTGCTCCCCCGGCGGCGTCTCCCGGCACTGCTACTGGACGCTGGAGAGCCGGCCCCACCTGGACAGCTACCAAAAGACCGTGGAGAAAACCTCCTTCCTGGTGCAGGACGCCATTCTGCGCCAGACTGTGTCCGATGCTCCGGTCTGCACCTTCCTGTCCGGCGGAGTGGACAGCAGCCTGGTGTCCGCTGTCTGCGCCGCAAGCCTGAAAAAACAGGGCCGGCAGTTAAACACCTTCTCCTTTGACTTTACCGACAATGATAAATATTTCAGGCCCAACGCCTTCCAGCCTTCCCTGGACCGGCCCTATGTGGACAAAATGGTTCAGTACCTTGGCTCCAGCCACCATTTTCTGGAGTGCAGCAGCCTGACCCAGGCGGACCGCCTATATGACTCGGTCCTGGCCCACGACCTGCCCGCCATGGGGGATATTGACTCCTCCATGCTGCATTTCTGCTCTTTGGTCACAGAGACGCACAGCAGGGTGGCCCTGACCGGAGAGTGTGCGGACGAAATCTCCGGCGGCTACCCCTGGTTTCATAAAAAGGAGTGCTTTGAGGCCCGCGCCTTCCCCTGGACCATGGATTTAGAGCCGAGAAAGGTGCTGCTGAAGGAGGATTTCATCCAATATCTGGGAATGGACAGCTATGTGAGGGAAGCCTATGAACGCTCTGTGGCAGAGACTCCGGCCCTGGCCGGTGAGGACCCGGTGGAGGCACGGCGCAGGGAAATATCCTATTTAAATCTGCGCTGGTTTATGCAGACCCTGCTGGGCCGCATGGACCGGGCGGGCGCCAGCGCCGGTCTGGAAGCCCGCGTCCCCTTTGCCGACCGCCGGATCATCGAGTATGCCTGGAATGTCCCCTGGGAAATGAAGTCCAGAGGAGGCGTTGTGAAAAGCCTGCTGCGGCAGTCTGCCAGCGGCCTGCTGCCCGATGAGATCCTGTTCCGCCGCAAATCGCCCTATCCCAAGACCTATGACACCGGATATGAGGCGCTTCTGGCGTCCAGGGTAAGGGAAATGACAGAGGACAGCCAGGCGCCTGTACTCCAGTTCCTGGATAGGAAAAAGCTGGAAGCCTTTCTGGCCAGACCTTCAGACTATGGGAAACCCTGGTACGGCCAGCTGATGGCAGGCCCCCAGATGCTGGCCTATATCCTTCAGGTTAATTTCTGGCTGAAGCACTATGAGATCCAGTTGATTTAAACATGAATGCATAAAAGCAGGAATCACCGGACGTATGTGTTCATACCATATGCCAGTGACTCCTGCTTTTATATATTGTCAACATATTATAAGGCTTCTGCCTGTCAGCCGCGGTCCAGGACGCGCCGGATCAGACGGTCCAGAGCCTTCTGATACCCCTCCGGGTCCTCCCACATGGGGGTGTGGCCGGTTTGCAGAAAAGTGTTTTCAGCCTGCGGCAGGCTGGACCGGATCATCTCCACGCTGTCCATTTTCCTCCGCGTGTCCAGCCGGCCGTGGATGATGGCCGCAGGATTGTGATACAGCTTCAGCGACTCACGGTAATCCACTTCCCGCAGGGACTGGGAAACGCTGCAGCCGGCTTCCATGGACACGGTTCTGGTGTAAGCCCACAGCTCATCCTCCATTTCCTTTGCCACGGGATGGTAGAAACAGCTGGATAGAAAGCTCCGCATATAGGGCTCGCTGTCATAATTCTCCCGCAGTTCCCGGACAAAACCGGGATTTCCATGGCCAATGCTGCAGGGGCCTGTGTTGGACAGGACCAGGCCAGCCACCTGATCCGGGGCCTTGCACGCTGTGGAGATAGCCAGCACCCCGCCTGCGGAGTAGCCTGCCAGTATCACAGGCGCTCCTGCGAAGCTGTCCAGCAGGCGGACCACCTCCCAGCCCATAGACTCCATATCCCACGGGCCGGGCTGTCCCAGATAGTCCAGATAAAGCTTCTGCATACCGTCCGGCACATGAATCCTGTCGAACACAGAGGGGCTGCACAGGTTCCCGGCAAGGCATAAAAGCACCGGTTTTTTCTTAACTGCTGTACCTAAAACTTTCATTTTCACGCTCTTCTTTCTACACAATTCCGATCATTACGGCAAAGATCAGCATCAGGATGCTTACAAGCCACTCCCATTTGAAGGAGAATTTCATGTGTTCGTTGAGTTCAATGCCGCTGATGCCGAATGCCAGGTAATTGGCGGCCACACAGGGACTTACGCTGAGTACCACGTTCTCGCCGATCAGCATGGCGTGGGCCACCTGGGTGGCTGTGATCCCGTAGGGTGCAACTGTCTCAATAACAAGGGGCATAACCGCATAGTAGTAGGGGTCCGGTCCCATGATGATTCCAAGAGGTCCGCCCAGAACACCCATGATCAGGTACAGGTACTTGCTCATAAATCCGGGAAGGAGGTTGATCAGAACCTGAGCCATGCTGGTGATGATTCCGCTGTTGGCAAAAATCCCAAGGAACACACCTGCAGCCATCAGGGTAACGGTCAGGTCAATACAGCTGGGCGCGTACTTTTTCAGCAGGCTGCTCTGAAGCTTCATGTCCGGATAGTTGATGCCCATGGCGATCATGGTTCCGAATAAGAAGATCAGGTAAGGTGTGATGCTTCCCTCTACCAGAAGAGCGATGATAATTGCGGTGAGGCCTAAATTTACCCAGAACAGTTTGGGGCGGCGCAGGCTGGTGTCCTCACCGGATCCGCCGGATTCATTCTCGTCTTTTGCCGTCAGACTGGAGATGTCCACGCCCTCTCTCATCAGGCGGCGCTGTTCTACCTTTGCACAGATCACTGCCGCCGCCACAGAGGCCACCAGGCCGAAGATCTGCATGGGGATCATGGAAACCCACAGCTCCGTGGCATCCATCCCAATGGCCGTGGCCGCACGGATTGTGGGGCCGCCCCAGGGAACCAGGTTCATCACCCCAGCAGACAATCCAACCAGAAGCAGGAGCATCAGAGGATTCAGGCGCATTTTCTTGAAAATGGGCAGCATAACCGGGATTGTTATCAGGTATGTGGAGGCACATGCGCCGTCCATATGGGCCACAACTGCAATCAGGCTGGTGGCAACCATGATCATCACAATGTTGTTGCCGGCCTTCTTGACGAGTCCCTTCACCAGAGGTTCAAACATCCCCGCATCGTTCATCACACTGAAATAGCAGACTGAGAAGATAAACAGTATGGCGGTCTTCCACACAGTGGCCATCCCCTTGTCAATAAAGCCCAGAATATCGGCGAATCCAAAACCGCAGATAACTGCGCCGATTACCGGCAGTACGGAGAAACAGAAAGCCGGCGTGGCTTTGCTCTTTAGAATCATAAACATCATCACTAAGATGACTGCGTATCCAACAATTGCATATAACATATTAACACCCTCCTATTTGTTCGTTTCACCCCAAAAGACTGTTACGAAATCCTTTGTATAAATGTTTCTAAAATCCTGTGGAACTTCTCGTGTTCAACTGCAAACAGCATATGGCCTCCCCGGTCAAACCTGTGATGTTCACAGTACGTCCTGACCTGTGTCTCATAAAAGCTTCCCATGGTGGCGCTGTGCCCCTTCGACTCTCCGCTGAATATGATCACCGGAACAGTCATGTCAGGCAGAAGCGCGGCGCAGTCTGTGTGGCACCAGTCCGTATGCAGCGCAAACCCGATCCACGGCGGAGTCTTTTTGATCTCCTCCCTGACCATCTGCACCTCCTCAGGCGTCAGGCCCTCCTTCACCCGGCTGACGAAATTGTCCACATAGGTCTCCGGGTCCGCGTACCACAGCCTGTATTTCCGGTTCCAGTCATCCATATTGTAATCCCTGGAATTGTAGGAGTTCCATTCTGCGGCTGAGAACGGAAACAGGCAGCAGTCCAGAAGCCCCAGGGCCTTCAGCTTTGCGCAGCCGTACTTGTGAGCGTATGTAACCACAATGCTTCCGGACAGCGACCAGCCGATCAGCACCACCTGTTCCAGCCCCAAAAAGCTGATCAGCTCCTGGATATCATCCGCGTGACGTTCTATGTTGTTGCCGTGAAGCGGTTTGGATGAATTGCCGAATCCTCGGTTATCCATGGTCACGACCCGGTGCGTCTTTGAGAGGAACTCCACATTCTTCTGATAGAATTTAGTAGTGCACATATGACCCGGAACCAGCAGAATCACATCCTTCCCCTGGCCATGGTCCTCATAATAAATGTAGGCCCGGTCACTTGTCTTTAAATATCCCTTGTTCATATTCCCCCTCCTTCCCATGTGTGTTTTGTACATCTTTCTATGTTTCGAAGCATGATGGTAGTGTATCATTCTGATTTGTATATGTAAAATATATTTATTCTATAAATTTCATGCTTTAAAACTATACATCTTGTAAAAATTGTGTTATGATTTTTGAACAACATAATGAAAGGATGGGATACTCCATGGATTTCAGAGATTATACCTATGTCCAGGCCATTGCCCAGCATGGGAATATATCCAGGGCTGCGGAGGCACTGTACATCTCCCAGCCCTCCCTGTCCAAGTTTCTGCAGAAGCTGGAAGATCAAATCGGGACGCCGCTGTTTGAGCGCATCAACAAACGGATGTTTCCCACCTACGCCGGGGAACAGTTCCTGGCCACCGGCCATGAGATCTTCCGGCTTCAGTCCAGACTGGACCACACCCTGGCTCAGGTAGTCCACAAGACCATGGGACGGCTTAGCCTGGCCAGCACCTCCACCAGGGGATATTACGTGCTGCCTGAGGTACTCCCT
The DNA here is from genome assembly GCA_900551225.1 of uncultured Clostridium sp. Lineage (GTDB taxonomy): Bacteria > Bacillota > Clostridia > Lachnospirales > Lachnospiraceae > Enterocloster. Next base: position 1,935 of record URUZ01000127.1, on the reverse strand, counting down.
CTATTTAAAGCCCAGTATCCGGGCTATCATATCGAATTCCTGGAGCGGAGCGTGGACGAGGTGGAGCAGGCGCTGAGCAATGGGGCCGTGGACCTGGCAGTGTACGCCCTGAGCGAACGCAACCCGGAATTCAACTACTTTCATATCAATACTGAGGAAGTGGTGATCTGCATGGCAGCGGACAGTCCCTATATCCAGTATTCCGCCCCCAGGGAGGGGTTTAAATACCCATGGCTGGACCTATCCTACCTGGACGGTGAGGTGTTCTTCCTTAACGATGCCGCCCAGTGGAGGATCGGAAGGATCAGCCGCCAGCTTCTGGGGGAAGCGCGCATCCGCTCTGATATCACGGTGCTGCGCAGCCTCGATACCTGCCTGGCGCTGGCAAGCCGCGGCCTTGGGTTCACATTTTCCTTTGATATCAGCATCCGCTGTTTTAAGAATTACCTTCAGCCTCCGGTATTCCTCTCTGTGGGAAGCCATCCCCACCAGGTGGAATTTATTGTGGCCTGCCGGAAGAATTACCGGCTGCAGCAGGCGGATATGGACTTTATCAATCTGATCCGGCAGCGCTTCGGCCCGCCGGGGATTGTTCAGGAACCGGGATTTTGATTGTAATCTATGGGATTTTTGGATATAATGACGTGGAACATTGTGTAATGTCCAGGAAGGAGAACTGCACATATGAGAGTGACCGGAATCATAGCAGAGTACAACCCCTTTCACAGGGGACATGAATATCATATAGAGCAGGCCAGGAGCCTGTCCCGGGCGGATTACTGCGTGGCGGTGATGAGCGGGGATTTTGTGCAGCGGGGTGAGCCTGCTGTTTTCTCCAAATATCTGAGAGCCAAAGCCGCGCTCAGCTGCGGCGCGGATCTGGTGCTGGAGATCCCCGCGGTCTTTGCCACCGGCAGCGCCGAGGATTTCGGAGCCTGCGGCGTGGCGCTGCTGACCGGGCTTGGGGTGGTGGACACACTGTGTTTCGGCAGCGAATGCGGGGATACGGGGCTTCTGATGGAAGCTGCCCGGTATCTGCAGCAAGAGCCGGCGGATTATTCCAGCCTGCTGAGGGAGGGAATGAAATGCGGCCTCACATGGCCCCAGGCCAGAAGCCGCGCCCTGGAACAGCTGGAATGTACAGGCAGCGGGGCTGTCAGCAAGGGGGCCGCAGATGCACTTAAGACCCCCAACAATATTCTGGGCCTCGAATACTGCAAGGCAATTCTGAAGCAGGGCAGCCCTTTAGAGCCTTTGGCTGTGCTGCGGAAGGGGAATGGGTATCATGACGAAAGTCTGAAGGGGGAGATGGCCAGCGCTTCGGCTATTCGCAGAAGGCTGAGAATGGGTCGGGACAAGGGCGCCGGGACAACGGCGGATACAGATAGCAGCAGAGCCGGCGGGCCGGCGGGCGAGGACGTGGATCTCTCCGCCCATGTGCCGGATGCCGCCATGGACATCTTCAGGGAAGCGCTGCCTATCTTCCCGGACGACCTGTCCCTGCTGCTGAATTACGCGCTGCTGTCCGGGCTCCAGGAGGGGCGGAACCTGGCGGACTATGAGGGGATGAACAAGGAGCTGGAGGACCGGCTGCAGAAACTGCTGCTGTCCCCCCAGGGCTGGGAGGGAAGGATCAGACAGCTTAAAACAAGGCAGTACACCTATACCCGCATCAGCCGCGGCCTGCTCCATGTGCTTCTGGGAATCACCGCCGGGCAGACTGGGGCAGGCAGGGCCATGGGCTATGGGCCTTACGCAAGGGTGCTGGGCTTTAGAAGGAGCGCTGCTCCCCTCTTGTCCGCCATCAAGGCAGCCGGCCGGATTCCCCTGGTCACAAAGACAGCGGACGCCAGACAGCTCCTTACCGGGGAAGCCATGGCCATGCTGGCCCGGGACTTCTACTGTACCCATCTCTGGCAGGCAGCCTATTTCCAG
>URUZ01000126.1 GCA_900551225.1 uncultured Clostridium sp. | reverse complement strand
GAGCCCTAGAATTACTTTGCGCCGTAACCCGTCCCCGAACCTTCCCGCCCGCAGCCCCTGGCTCTCACGGACGGATGAATCTAACTCCGCCCGCGTAACCTTTCCACGCCTAAATCCCCATATACAAAACCCAAGAAAGAACCGATACTTAAATAGCCGCTTAATCTAGTAATTCTATTCTCTGCACTTCCTTCCTCCCCCCGCGCCCGGATACGCCAGCGAGCGGTCTGCCGCGCAATGGGTGAGAGCCAGCCGGGGTTCATACTCTCTTCAAATGATAAACCCTAGACTGATAATCCCCATTCCTCCCATTAAATTTCTCCTTATTATCACCAGCCGAAGCATCCGAGACAATCATCCCCGCATTCATCAGCTCATCTCCATAATGAACCGTATCATTAATCGATATATGATACTTAAATCCAGGCTCCAGCCCCTGCAGCTTCAGCCTCTGATACCCCACATTGACCGGCTCCAGCACGCGGTAATACCCTACCAGCGCCTCTGTGCGGCACTCCGACACCACCATCCAGGCAGTCACATTTCCAGTCCCCTCAAAAGGGCTTGCCAGGCGGTAGAAATCGCCGAACTGGATCAACCTCCGATGTTCCTTCATGAACCGGACCTGTTCCGCCACCTTCTCCTGCTCCTCTGCAGACAGGCTGTTTAAGTCCAGTTCATACCCAAAGGTCCCAAAGTAAGCCACATTAGCCCTGGTCTCAATGGGCGTCATCCTAAGCACCTGATGGTTGGGAACCGCGGACACGTGGGCTCCCATACTGCTCACCGGATAGACGTAGGAGGTGCCGTACTGGATTTTCAGGCGTTCCACGGCATCCGTGTCGTCCGAGGTCCAGCACTGGGGCGCATAATAGAGCATCCCAGGGTCAAATCTGGCGCCCCCGCTGGCGCAGGATTCGAAGAGGATCTCCGGATAGCGGCGGGTAAGGCGGTCATACAGGTCGTAGACCCCCAGGATATATCGGTGCATAACAGTGCCCTGATAGCCGGCATCCATTCCATCGGAAAATACCTCCGACATGCAGCGGTTCATATCCCATTTAATGTAGGACACCGGGGCCTTATCCAGAATATCGGCCATCAGGCCGAATATATAGTCCACCACCTCTATTTTAGAGAAATCCAGAACATACTGGTTCCTTCCGTGGCAGGTGCTTCTCCCGGGAGTGGAGAAGGCCCATTCAGGATGCGCCCGGTACAGGTCGCTGTCCTTGTTCACCATCTCCGGCTCAAACCACAGTCCGAACTTCATGCCCAGGGCTTCCACCTTCTCTGCAATTCCTGTTATACCGCCCGGAAGCTTCTCCAGATTGGGATACCAATCCCCCAGGGAGCTGCTGCTGCTGTTCCTGCGTCCGAACCAGCCGTCATCCAGCACAAACAGTTCAATCCCCAGACGTTTTGCGGTCTTCGCAATATTCAGGATCTTCTCCTCGTTAAAGTCAAAGTATGTGGCCTCCCAGTTATTGATCAGGACCGGCCGCGGCTCATCCCTCCACGTCCCTCTGGCCAGACGGCTGCGGTAAAGCCCGTGATAGATCCGGCTCATGCCGTTAAGCCCCCGTTCAGAGTACACCATGACCACCTCCGGCGTCTGGAACTGCTCCCCCTCCTTCAACGGCCATTCAAAGTATGCGGGATGGATTCCCATGGTAATCCGGCTGACCTCATATGTGTCCACCTCTGTCTGGGCCAGAAAATTGCCGCTGTAGACAAGGCTGAAGCCATAGACCTCCCCCTGGTTTTCATCTGCCTCCGGACGCTTAAGGGCCAGAAAGGGGTTATAGTTGCTGCTGCTGCACCCTCTCATGCTGTAGACCGCCTGGATGCCGTGTTCCAGCTTGCGGAACTTCACGCTCCGTTCCCTGGCCCACGCCCCGGTCAGCTCCACCATCTCAAAGCTGCTGTCCGGCAGGTCCACGCTGGCGCTCATTGCCCTGTTCAGGACAATGCCATCCTCATTGCGGCAGATAAACCTGGCATTTCTGGTGATGGCTCCATAGCCCTCATAGACTGTATAGGTCAGAACCAGATCTGTTTTCATATATTCATCAGTGAGCAGCACTTCCAGCGTTTCCGCCTCATCCTCTGACTCCACATAGGTGGCGGGAAGCCCGTTAAGCTCCGGCTTTCCGGCATAGATTTTGTGGGAAATGTAGACGAACTCGGAGATCCTGCTGCCGTTTTTCTGCTGTATCTCGTAGGCCGGATACCTCATATCGCCGTGTCCGCAGGAAGGGTACTCCTGTTTGATGTGCTCCATGGAGAACACCCGGTCGCCCTCGTAAAAGCAGGGGGCCATGGACCGGATGCGGGTCTCCAGAAGGTGGGCGAAGGATTCCTGGTCCCGTATGGTTTTCCCGTAGTAGAGCTGGCCCAGCTGCCCGTTTCTGAGCACGGTAAATATGTAGCTCATATTTTGGTTGTAAATATGAAATTCTCTGGGCTCCTGATGAACGATAATTGGCATTCCTTTACTCCTTTATTTCATTACTCGATTACCCTGCGAAACAGCTCGTAAAGCAGGGACAGTTCATATTGGTTTAAACTGATATGATACCGGTTCTCAATATCCTTGAAAATGTGCTCTGACACCTGACAGAACGCACTCTCCTGAGGTGAGAGGGTGACGCTCTCCTCCTGGTCCTGTTCGCCGGTCATGAGCCGTTCAATCATAAATGCAATGTGCATGTACAGATTCAGCTTCGTCCGGCCGGGCAGCTCCAGATGGTAGTGCTGCTCATACCTCATAATCACATTTTCAACTTCATTGATCACCACAGTGGGATTTAAAAACTGAAGCCGGCTCACAATGCCCTCCAGGGAGAAGAACTTCACAAATTCCCGGTTCAGAAGTTCCAGTTTCTCCGGTCCCAGAAAGCTGCGCAGATAAGCCCATATTTTCCGCTCTCCGGCTCCGCCTATCAGATCGTAGATATTAATCCAGGGCACCGAGATGTCTCCCGACAGGTTGGAGGTGGTCAGGATCAGCTTCGTTTTGCTGAAATAGTCCTCCTGGTTCTCCGCCAGCAGCCGTCTTAACTCCCGGTATTCCATGGAAATGATGTCAAGGCCGTCCTCCCCAAGGACACGGACCAGCATATCTTTGATTTTGTCGGCGATTCCCACGCCCGACATGCAGGAAACGATGATATTGTTGCCCTTTGCCACTCCCTCGAAATACTGGACGCTGACCGGATACCCGTTGCCGGCAGCCTCTGCGATCTCCTTAAATGCCATCTTCCTCACCATCTTAAAACCGATGTCCAGGGCAATGCAGGTAGTCAGGTTGTTCACAATCAGAAGATCCCCGGACACACTGGCTTTTATGGAGGAATACATCTGGCTTAAGGACCCCATGTCCACCAGGAGTATCACTCCTTTTCCAGTGTTCTCATGTTCCAGATATTGTTTCACCTTCTGGATGGTCTCCTCCACGGAGGCGTCCATGGGCATGTCAATGGCTTCATATACATAGGTGCCGCAGACCTGGTTGGCCACCGCCTGGATGCTGCTGGCCGTGGAATCCCCGTGGGCTGCTATAAGGCCGCGGAATTCTATATGTTCCGCAATACACTCCGAGAGGAAAAAACTGCAGATAAAGCGCAGCAGCGGCCCTCCGCCTAAGGAACCTGCTGCAAAAAAGCAGTTGTCCAGCTCCTCCTCCAGCTTCCCGGCCACATAAAAGGCTCTGGGCATCACGGCCCCGAAGTAATCCGCCAGCCGCCCGTCCGAAAGCTCCGGCAGGTCCCGTACGACCGTCGCCTCAGTCAATGCGTACATGCGGCCGATCATCTCCCGCTGCCCGCGGACACCGTACCTTGCCATCACCTTTGTGCAGATATGGGTGTACAGCTCTCTGAGCACATCCCCACCCTGGATCTCCCCCCGGTGTTCCCCGCGCAGGATATCCATGGCGCAGCGCTTAAACCGCAGCAGAAATCCAGGAGCAAGCTCTGAAAACTGCTTATAATCTGTCTGCCCAATGTCTGCGAACAGCTGCAGCAGCTGTCCCGCCCCGCCGTCCGCCTGCTCCCTGTACGGGGTGGGGCTGCCCTCACCGGCAGCTGAAACCACCATGGACTTAGGCCCCTCTGCGCGGCCATCCGGCATGGTCCATGCCTCCTGGGGCAGGTCCGCCATAGTGACCTGCAGCATACCGCTGCCGCCATGGCGGAAATACGCGTTGGCGCAGCTCAACTGGACCAGATTTTTCAGCTTGCCGATATTTCCTTTCATTTTGGAAAAACAGAGCACGGAGACCACCTTTTTATCGATCTCCATGTCTCTTCCCACTTTCCCTGCTTCCTTCTCATAGAACCGGTGCAGAAGCTCCAGACGCTCTGACAAGGGGCGCTCCATCATAGACGGCACATTGACCTGAACGGTAATTCTGCGGCGGAAGGTCTCCAGCAGCACATCCTCCGGCTTCTCCGTGGTGGCAAATATAAATCTGACTCTGGCTTCTTTCCAGCTGCTGTCCCCCAGGGGACGGTACCTGCCTGTGTCCATGAACACAAACAGCTTCTCCTGGTTCTCATAGGACAGGCGGTGTACCTCGTCCAGGAACAGCATCCCCCCGTCCGCCTCCTTAAGAAGCCCCGTTTTGTCGGAGACCGCCCCGGTAAAGCTGCCCTTCTTATACCCGAACAGGGCGGCTGACAAAAGTTCAGGGTTGTTGGCATAATCCGCACAGTTGAGCACCACAAACGGCGCATTGCCGGGAATCGCATTCTGGCTTCTGGCATAGCTGCACACCAGCCCCGCCATAAAGCTCTTGCCCACGCCGCTCTCCCCGATGATCAGGATGGGAAGGCCGTCCGGCGGGTAATTGACAGCGGCCTTGCACTGCATGGTGATATTCCTCTGGCTTCCGCCCGCTCCGATCAGGACGGAAAAGACATCGCCAGGCTCCCGGAGGGAGCCTGGTTGGCTCGGGGTGGCGCCTGCCTGACCCTGGGACGCGCCTTCCTGCCCCCAGGCCGCGCCTTCCTCCCCCTGAGCCGCCTTCCACGCGCTCCAATACACGGGCCGTGTGTCTGTTTTCACAGCTTTCTGCTGCTCCAGTAGCCGGTTCAGATAATGGCTTGTGACCTGACGGCTCAGATTCAGCTGTTCTGCCAGCTCTGAGGCCGTGGTTCTTCCCTTGTCACATGTTATTTTAATCAGCTGTTCATAGACCCTCTCCTGCGCCTGCATGGAATCCCCCTTCACCTCTGTATTTTAATCCAAGTATATACTAAAACACAGGGTTTTGCATCATGATTCCTGTTTAATAATAAACGCCTCAAAAGGCCGCATAAACCCCTGTGGCCGCACCTGCGGATAGTTGGAGATAACCGTGCTCCAGCCTGTATGCCAATCCTTCCACAGCTGATCAGCCTCCGCCTCTTTCTCCGTCAGATTGGCCGCAACCAGCCATTTCTCCCCATTCCAGGCCCTCTCATAGGCGAATATACTGCTGTCGCCGTCAAGCAGCAGACGGTAGCTCCCCTCTGTCAGGATCTCCTCCTCATGGCGGAGCCTGATCAGCTTCTTATAATAATAGAAGATGGAATCCGGGTCTGCCAGCGCCTCCTCCACATTGATCTCCCCATAGCGCGGGTTGACCTTAAACCATGGCTCACCTGTGGTAAATCCTGCATTTTCCTTGCCGCTCCACTGCATGGGGGTCCTGCTGTTATCCCGCCCCACCGTCCACACGGCCTTCTTAAAGTCCGCCTCTGAGATGGACCGGTTCTTCACCACCAGCTCCTGGTACGCGTTTCTGATCTCAATATCATCGTACTCATCCAGTTCATAGTGGCAGTTCACCATGCCGATCTCCTCCCCCTGGTATACATAAGGGGTTCCCTGCATTCCGTGAAGGACAGTGGCAAATGCCTTGGCGCACTGCTTGCGGTACACTGTGTCATTACCCCACCGGGAGATGACCCTGGGCCGGTCGTGGTTCTCAAAATAGAGGGCGTTCCAGCCATGATCCCGCAGCGTATCCTGCCACCGGCTCATCACCTGCTTCAGCTCAGTCAGCTCCATGGGCCGCAGCGCCCATTTCCGGTTCACACTGCCCGGCACGCGGTCCACGTTCATGTGCTCAAAGGTAAAGATCATGTTCAGCTCTTCCCGTTTGGGATCGGTGAACAGCCTGGCTATCTCAGCCGTGGAGCCGGGGGCCTCCCCAACGGTCATGCAGTCGTACCTGGACAGCACCTCCCTGTTCATCTCGTGGATAAATTCATGGAGCCGGGGTCCGTTCTGGTGCATAAAGCCCGTGATGTACTGCTTCCCCTCCTGGGGCGGATAGTCGGGGAACTCCGTATATTTGGATATGGATGCAATCACATCCATCCGCCAGCCGTCCACGCCTTTGTCCATCCAGAATTTCATCAGCTCATACACCGCAGCGCGCACCTGGGGATTCTCCCAGTTTAAATCCGGCTGTTTTTTACTGTAGAAATGCAGGTAATACTGCCCTCTCTCCTGGCTGTACTCCCAGGCCGGGCCACAGAAGCTGGACCCCCAGTTGTTGGGCTCGCTTCCGTCCGGCTTGGGGTCCTTCCAGATATAGAAGTCGCTGTACGGCCCTGTCTTTGACTTCCGGCTCTCCACGAACCACTGATGCTCATCCGAGGTGTGGTTTGCCACCAGGTCCATAACCACCCGGATTCCCCTCTCATGGGCTTCATGAATCAGCTGCTCCATGTCCTCATTGGTGCCGAATTTCTCATAGATCTTCCTGTAATCGCTGATATCATATCCATTGTCATCCTGGGGCGATTCATAGACCGGGCTCAGCCATAACACGTCAATCCCCAGCTCCTTTAGATAGTCCAGACGGGAAATGATGCCGGGAATATCACCATAGCCGTCTCCGTTGCTGTCCTGGAAGCTCTTGGGGTATATCTGGTATACCACCGCGTTTTTCCACCAATTTTCCATCTCAATTCCTCCTTGTTTTGAGCACTGTGCGGCCAGCCTGCAGTTATGCGATCCCCAGAAGGGACAGGACGATACCCAGCACCAGCACGCCGATAATCAGAACGTTGATGCTGATCTTCTTCCTGGTCAGCAGATAGTAGCACAGAAGGGTCAGTCCCAGGGGCACAAGACCTACCAGCAGCTGGTCCAGCATGTTCTGGAGGTTGAACACCTCAGCGCCCTGAACGGTCATACTCACCTTAGAGTTAAAGCTGATCATGCTGCTGGTCATGCCGCCCACCATGATGAGGCCCATGATACTGGCCGCCTTTGTCAGCACATTGATCAATCCGCCGGAATACAGCTTTTCTATGTATGTGGAGCCCAGTGTGTAGCCCAGAAATGTTCCGTAATAGCGCACCAGGTTGGTGGGGATATTGAACAGCAGCAGGAATACCAGGGGCGCCAGTATATTGCCCGCCTGGGCCATGCTGATGGCAATCCCCGCGCAGATCACACGCCATACGCCCCAGAATATGGAATCTCCGATGCCCGCCAGAGGGCCCATTAAACTGGTTTTGATGGGGTTGATGGAGCTTGTGTCGAACCCGGACCGCTCGCTGTTCTCCTTCTCCATAGCGCCGCAGAGTCCCATGATAAATGTGGACATGGGGACCGTGGTGTTGAAGTAGGACATATGGCGGGCCATAGCATCCTTCCTGCCCTCAGAATCCTCCTTGTAGAAACGGTTTATAAAGGGGAACATGGAGTAGCAGAAGCCGGACGCCCCCTGTTTGGACGGCGTTACCGAAGAATACAGGGTGAAGGACCTGAGGTACACGGAACGCAGCATTTTCTTCTCTTCACTTGATACATTGGTTATCTTAGTCATTGAAAAATTCCTCCTCTTCCTCATCCAGTTCATATTCTCCTGCGCCGGCCACTGCGGTTCTCATCTTCATCAGCTGGTTGATCTCCAGATCCCTCTGGGCAATCACCACCGCTGCAATCACGCCCAGGAACGCCAGTGCAATCAGCGGAAGCTTTAAGTAGGCCACCAGGATGAATCCCAGGAAATAGTAAACACAGATCTTATTGCTCCACAGCAGTTTCAGCAGCATGGCCATGCCCACAGCGGGAAGCAGGTTGCCGCAGACCGCCAGGCCGTTCATGATCACCTCCGGTATGGCAGATACCAGCTTTGCCACGGCATCCGATCCAAAGAGAATCGCAAAAAATGGAATCAGACAGTACAGGCCCCAGTTTAAACACCAGACACCATAATGTACTCTCGTAAACTTCCTGTCCTGTCCCTCTGCCGCCAGACGGTCAAACACAGGTGCAAACCAGCTCACCATGCCGATCCACAGGACATTCTTGACCTGCTGTCCCAGCAGTCCGATGGGAAGGGCCAGGGGAAGGGCTACCTCCGGTCCTCCGCCGATCATCATGGCGAAGGCAGTTCCCACCACGCTGGCGATGCCGCACTCCGCAGCCGACGCCCCGCCGATGTTGACAATCCCCATGAACACCGCTTCCAGGGAAGCCCCAATCTTCAGCCCCATCTGCATATCGCCGAAGAACCATCCCACTATGGGGCAGATGAATATGGGGCGGTCCAGCATGGAAAATCCGATCAGATCCCTGACGCCCGATGCGAACAGCACCAGAATGGCTATAACCAGTGCAGTAATAAATAACGATGAATGTGCTAACATATTTGATCTCCTCTCACAAATGCAATTTATTGTAATACGTCCACTACCAGTTTCTTCTCATCAGAAGGCACCATCTGCATGGCCGTATCCGGCGCCAGCTTTACAAGCTCTTTCATACACTCCAGTTCTTCGGGCGTGAGGCTTACGGACCTGCACAAAACAGTGCGCTGGGTGCCGTCCCCGCTGGTGAACCGGCCTGCGTTGCCGATATTCACATACTCAATCCCCGGCACATTCTTGTATATCTCCAGCGCGTCCTTCACTGTTTTCGTCAGCACGAGCATCCTCATATTGGCTGATTTCGGGTTCTTCAGCGCGGTGATCACCTCGCTCACCGGTTTAATCATGCACTTCACACCGTCAGGCACTGCCATCTTCAGTGTCATCTTCTGCATCTCATTGGCCGCGGCCTCATCACATGCCACGATAATTCCCTGAATGGATAAATCCCTGGTCCAGGCCATGGCTACCTGTCCGTGTATTAAACGTTCGTCTACTCTCAATGCTTTGATCATTCCTGTTTCCTCCTATTATTATAATTGATCTGCTTCAGCCCTCGAAAAAGTCGTCCTCGCCTGTCTCCTCAGCAGTTACCTCCACAAGCTCCATCTGTTTTTTTGCATCCTCAATGGTCTTTTTGATATCCTCCCTGGTCATGTCCTCCGGCGCTATGGCCAGCGCCACCAGCAGCGGCAGGTTAAAACCGGCGATGAGATATACATTTTCCCTCGTTATGTACGGCACAATCTTCTGGTTCACGCTGCCGCCTTTAATATCAGTCATCACGATTACCCTGTCATCCGGCTCCGTCCCGGAAAAATATGCTTCCAGCGTTTCCACCAGATTTTCCTCGGGGTTGACATACGCGTCAATGCAGGTGATATCCGCCACGCTGCCCATCAGGAACTCAATTGTACTCCTGGCGCCTGAGGCAAATGTACCGTGGGTGGCTATTAGGATTTTTTTCATTTCAAAACTCCTTTCAAGTTTTTCCTCTTGCCTATATATAGAGCAACTTCCATGCCAACTTTTTTCTTCACTCTGAAAAAGTACAGTTTTATCAGCAATTTTCAATATAAGAAATTATCTGAACAGTATCTGAATTGGATTTTTAGACACTAAACAGTTAGTGTCCAACATTTTCGGACACTAAAAAAAGATGCAGAAGAGGGCTGTCCAAAATTGAACGCCCTCTCAAGCTGCATCTTAATTCATATCAGAACCCCAGCACCTCCAGCACATGGTTCACCGAAAGCCCATACTTCTCCTTCAGCTGCCCCGATGGCCCGGATTCCGTAAATACATCCTCAACACCCACCCGCAGGAGCGGCCCGTGTCTCTCCATATCGCAGATTGTCTCCGCCACAAGGCTGCCCAAGCCTCCGATCACTGAGTGGTTCTCAATGGTGACCATCTTTCCCACTGTCCCAGCGATGCCGCGGATCAGCTCCCGGTCCACTGGCTTTACAGAGAAAATGTTGATTAATTTCCCATATTTTCCCTTTTCCTTGGCCGCTGCAAAGCTCTTATATGCCAGGTCCGTAACCGAACCCTCATAGATCATGGCAAAATCACTGCCCTGATCTTCCACCACCACAGCCTTGCCCAGCCGCACCTGCTCCCTGGCCGGAAGGTTGGGTACACTGTCGCGGACGCAGCGTATATACACCGGCCCTTTGTACGCCACGGCGATCCGGACCGCCTCCTTAAGCTCATCCGGACTGGACGGCACCAGCACCTTCAGGTTGGGCAGCACCCGCATCAGGGCCAGATCCTCATTGGCGTGATGGGTGGCCCCGTCATATCCACCGTCCATTCCCGGATGGGTGGCAATCATCTTCACATTCAGGTTGGCATAACAGATCTGCCGCAGCTGGGTCCAGCAGGTTCCCGACACAAAGATTGCAAAGTTCACATAAAACGGAATCCTTCCCTCCGCTGCCACGCCCGCGGCAATGGACATGGCGTTCTGCTCCGCAATCCCCGTCTCTATGAAATGTTCCGGGAACGCGGCTTCGAATTTATCCGTGGTGGTGGATTTGGCCAGGTCGCTGTCAATGACATAGAGATTCCCGTGTTCCTTCTGGGCTTCCACCAGCACATCTCCCACCAGCTCCCTGAGGGTAATTGTCTCATATCTCATTGCAGATCTCCTCCTCCCGGGCGTTTAAATCCTTCATGGCAGTCTCATATTCTTCACGGGTCAGCCCGCTGGAGTGCCATTTAGGAACATTTTCCATATAGCTGACGCCCTTTCCCTTTACCGTGTGGGCGATGATCGCAGTGGGCGCGCCCTTTACCGCCTTGGCCGCCTCTATGGCGTCCACCACCTGCCTCATGTCGTTGCCATCGATCACGATCACATGGAAGTTAAATGCCTTCAGCTTGTCCTCAAGGGGTTCCAGGTTGATGATCTCATTGACCGGATGCCCTGAGGACAGATTGTTGCAGTCGAAGATGTACACCAGGTTGTCCAGCTTATAATGGGCCGCGGCCATCAGGGCCTCCCATATCTGGCCTTCCTGGGTCTCCCCGTCCCCGGCTGCCGCGTAGACCTTGTGTGGGTCCCCCTCCCTCTGCTTCACCAGGGCCATGCCCAGGGCGGTGGAAAAGCCCTGCCCCAGCAGCCCTGTGGTGGCATCGGCCTGGGGTATGTCGCAGGTGTAGGGATGTCCCTGAAGCCTGGAGTTAATCTGGCGGAATGTTGGGAAATCCTTCTCGTCGATGATCCCCTTCTGGGCCAGCTCCGCGTAGAGCGCGGGGGTGGCGTGGCCCTTGGACAGCACCACCCGGGTGCGTTTCTCCTGGTTAAAGTCCACCTCCCGCTCATAGATAGCGGTGAGAAGGTCAATCACCGAGAGCGCTCCCCCCACATGGCCCACCCCGGCCCGGTAGACCATCTCTATAATCCGTTTCCTGTTGCGGTTCGCTGTCATTTCCAGCTGTTTGATATCTGTCATAATCTTAAGTTCCTCCATACGCCTGGCCCTACCACTTGCCCAGCGCCTTGCCGATAAAGTTAAAGAAAATACCGATCAGGTTAAAGTCTGTCTCAGGGAAGCTGGTTCCGTTGAGCCCCACACTCTGCATGATGGGATAGATCACCGCCGGGCCGACGGATATCAGCACACCGGTGACAAACGCGCCCAGCACGCAGCCCTTCCAGCCGCCTCTGGCATTGCCGAACACGCCTGCCGTGGCCCCTATGAAGAAGAAGGGGATGGCTACAGGAATCATCACCACAGTGTGCATGGCCGCCATAATAAACATGCAGATCAGGCCCGCGGCGTATGCGGAGATAAAGCCCAGCACAGTGGCTGTGGGCGCATAGGGAAATACAACGGGGCAGTCCAGGGCCGGCTTGGCGCCGGGAATGAATTTCTCGGAAATACCCACGAATGCAGGCACAATCTCACCCAGGAACAGGCGCACGCCGGTGATAATCACGTACAGGCCCCCGGTAAATGTCAGGGTCTGCATCAGCGGGAATATGAGCCAGTGGGTTCCGCCGGAGATGGCTTCCACAGCCTCCCTGCCACTGCCGCGGCAATATAGTAAATCACGCCGATGGACAGGGACACGGACACAATATAGTCTTTAAACATGGCCAGCCAGCCCGGCAGCTTGATCTTCTCCGTGCTGTCCTCGGGATTGCCCACCTTGCTGCCCAGCCAGCCGGAAAATGCATAGGCCAGGGTGCAGTAATGGCCGATTGCGATTTCGTCTGTACCTGTGACCGCGTTCATGGATTTCTGGGCAATTGCCGGATACAGGGCAGCCGCGAAACCGTGAATCACAGAACCCGTGAGAATGGCAGCCACATCGGACAGCCCCAGGGCCTTTAAGAGAATGGCCAGCAGGGCGGACAGGAACAGGCTGTGTCCTCCGGTGAGGAATATGTACTTAAATCTGGTCAGCTTCGCTATAATCAGGTTGCAGACAAAGCCGCCCACCATGATCAGAGCGATGACCATGGGAAACAATGTCTG
>URUZ01000125.1 GCA_900551225.1 uncultured Clostridium sp. | reverse complement strand
CAAAGGTCAATACCGACCTTTTGTTTTTAGAATTTTCAGGGTTTTACATACTGTTCAATCTTCGATTTTCAAGGTTCGTTTTTGGTTTTGTTTGTTGTTGTTTGTTCAGCAGCAACTTTTATATCTTACCACAGTCACTTTTGTTTGTCAACAACTTTTTTAAAAAGTTTTTTCGGTGTGTTGTCATTCTTTCTCGACAGCAACTTTTATATCTTATCACTGTTGTCGAATCTTGTCAACACTTTTTTTCATTTTCCTCAGAAGTTATTCTTCGAAAAATCTCTTGCGGCTGCCGTTTTTAGCAGCGCAAGAGATATAATACCAGACCCTTCGACAAAAGTCAACACTTTTCTTTCTTTTTTTAATTATTACTGCAATCCAGTGTGAACCAGAATGCGACCCCGTCCTCACGGTTGGTGACACCGCATTTTTTGTTGTGGGAATCCATAATGGCTTTGACAATGGAGAGGCCGATTCCGCTTCCCCCGTACTCCCTGGTATGGGCTTTGTCTACCTTAAAGAATTTCAGCCACAGATTCTCCAGGTCCTCCTCCGGTATATTCTTCCCGGTGTTGAACACGCTCACCTTCACCTCGTGTTCCGACCGCTCCAGACTGATCTCAATCCGCCGTTCCCCATCCAGGTGGTTCAAGGCATTGTTCAGGTAATTGGTGATCACTTCTTCTATTTTAAATTCATCTGCCCACACGTAGACCGGGCCCGGCTCCTCAAAGAGCACATCCGCTTCCTTCTGCTGCAGCAAAATACTGGCGGAGGACAGAATGCCCCGGATCAGCACCGTGATGTCAAACTGCTCCATCACAGGCATATCGTTGCCAAACTCCAGAGCCGTCAGGGTCAAGAGCTGCTTCACCATCTTGTTCATCTTGGTGGCCTCGTCCATGATCACCTCGCAGTAATAATCCCGGCTGTCGGCATCCTCTGCCATCCCCTCTGTCAGGCCTTCCGCATATCCCTGGATCAGGGCAATAGGGGTCTTTAGCTCATGGGATACATTGGCGATAAAATCCCGGCGGGTCTCATCGATGCGGATCTTTTCCTCAATATCGTGCTGCAGCTCATTGTTGGCAGTCTTCAGTTCACCGATGGTCTCTTTGAGCTTCTCCGACAGGATGTTCATGCTGTGCCCCAGCACACCCACCTCGTCCTCCAGTTCCCCGTTATACCGCGCCTCAAAATCCAGCTCCGACATTCTGGCGGACAGGGCTGCCAGGGACAGGATGGGCGAAGTCACCCGCTTGGTGATAAAGTACATCACAATACTTCCCAGCACCAGGGCCGCCAATCCCACGTAAGCCATAAACCGGTTGGACAGAGCCACGCTGTCGTGGATGCTGGCTATGGGCATAGACATAATGAAGATAGTCCTGTTATCTTCCAGAAATCCCCAGCTCTCCAGATAGAAGGACTTGGTCCGCCGGTCGAAACTCTTCTGTATCTTGTAGTTGTTTTCGTCCTCCAGCACCTCGGTCTCAGGATCATTGCGCCCCAGAATATACTGATGGACCCTGTCTGCCAGGAACCTGCTGTCCCGGATGGGCAGGCTGCTGTCATTTAAGCTGTCCACGATCACAACCGTGGTATTGTATTTCTCATTCATCAGACGCAGCAGCTGGGTCAGCTCTGTCTGTTCCTGTTCCTGGGAATAGAGACTTTGGAAGTCGTCCCTGATATTTTCCCCCTTCTCCACCTTATCCAGGGCCAATTGGTTCAGATTCTCGTAGGCACTCTGGAGGATCTTCAGCTTCTGGGCCGTATAAAAGCCTTCCAGAAAAAAGCTGTTCACCGCCCATGTGGTAAAGAGCACTGCCGCCATCAGACCAACGAATACCCAGGTGAATTTTACTCTGATGGAACGTCTCATCCTTCACTCACCTCGAATTTATAGCCCATTCCCCAGATGGTCTTGATGTATTCTCCCTTGTCACCCATCTTGCTTCTCAGCTTCTTAACATGGGTGTCTATGGTGCGCGCATCGCCGAAATAGTCGTAGTTCCACACATTATTCAGGATCTTTTCCCTGGACAGCGCAATTCCCTGGTTCTCCACAAAATAGGTGAGCAGCTCAAACTCCTTGTAGCTTAAGTCGATCTCCTTCCCGTCAATGGTCACCTGATGGGCGGCCTTGTCGATGCAGATGCCGCCGATTGTTGCGACGTCTGTTGAAACCACATTGCTTCTGCGCAGGATTGCGTCCACCCGCGCTACCAGGATCTTGGGGCTGAAGGGCTTGGAAATGTACTCGTCCACCCCAAGGGAGAAACCCTGAAGCTCATCCCGCTCCTCGCTTCTGGCCGTCAGCATGATCACCGGGACCTGGGAGTATTTACGAATGGTCTTTAACACCTCCCAGCCGTCCATCTTGGGCATCATTACATCCAGCAGCACCAGAGCGATCTCCTTGTGCGCAAAGAAAATGTCCACGGCCTCCTCGCCGTCCCCAGCTTCTATAACCTGAAACCCTTTATTTGTCAAAAAATCCTTCACCAGTTTTCTCATCCTGGCTTCATCATCCACTACCAATATTCTTAAGCCATCCATGAACAACGCCTCCTTGCTGTAATTCTTTCCTTACTTCTCCCCTTAGCATATGCAAAGGGGACTTTCCTTATAGGAACCATTTTAGCAAAAAGACATATACTTTTCTACCATTTCACAGAGATTTCACAGGTGGCTCTGCAAAAGCCATGGCCGACTTCCCATTTCGCTTGGAACAGTACAGCGCCTTGTCGGCATTGTGCCACAGGCTCTCATATGTATTGCCGTGGATAGGATAGACTGCAATTCCCATACAGATGCCGATTCTGTAATCCAGGCCGAACTCCTCCTGCCGCTGTATCCAGTCCATCTGGAAATGCTCTGTCATCTCAAGAAACCCATCCATATCCAGCCGGTCTGCGCCTGCATATACCAGGAATTCATCTCCGCCGATGCGGCCTGCCAGCTGATCCGGGAATCCCCGCTTCAGGCTGACGGCCAGGGAGCTCAGCACCTGGTCCCCAAAGGGATGGCCATGCCGGTCATTAACCTGTTTAAAATCATCCACATCCATCATCATCATGATGCCGCAGGGCTTTTCCACCATCTGATCGTGTATCTTGGACTCCAGATAGGGCCTGTTCATCAGATCCGTCAGATAATCGTACCTGGCGTAGTAGAGTGTCTTTTGGTTGGCATCCTCCAGCTCCTTACGCTGGATCTCCAGCATTTCCTTCAGCTTGCGGTTGCTCTGCCGGACCAGCCGCCTGGGATAGGATTCTCCGCCCCCCTGGGACGGGTCAGGCACGGACTGGTGTATATGAATTACCCGCCAGCTGCCGCCGGCCTGCTCCTCTGCCACCACAGTAAACCGCAGCCGGGTGTCATAGGACAGCGGCTCCTCCGATACCTCCTGAATCCAGAGTTCTCCCATTATCAGATACAGATGATGCCCCAGATCCGTGGTCTGGTAACACTCATTGACAATTTTAAACAGGCCGGACTTCTCCGATTGTTCCAGCTTCATCTGGCTGCGCACCTGTTCCATATCCCATGCCATCTGATGGGTACCTGGGCCGATCATCGTCAGTCCGGGCTTCAATATATGATCCAAACCGCTGCGATCTTTTTTTTCTAAATATGTATGCCACATAAAGCTGCAAAAACCTTCTGCATCCATTCTCAGCCGAACCTTCCTTTTCGTTTGTAAAAGGCCTAAACAACATAATTTCCCTTTTGTTGTACATTGACAGCATAAAATATCCGGCGACGGCCATAAGAATCATTTTTTGCCGGAAACCGACGCACTTTAACAGGCCGGAAGAACGTCCGCTTCTGCTGGCCTGTTTCTCATGCCTGTCACCCCTCAAAACGTGAATTAGATTGTCAAATGCTGCCTGGTGTAGTATACTTGCTATGTAAAATGAGCAGGGATAATCAGGAGATTAACAACAAAAGGGAAATTATGTGACAACCAGTCCCATGCGCTCCATCTGCCTTGCGTGGACCACGCCGCTTTCCGCCGTGTAGATACGGGTTGTGGACACACTGCTGTGGCCCAGAATATCAGCCAGACGGGACAGGTCCTTCTCCAGCAGGTAGTAGGTCCTGGCGAACAGGTGACGCAGGTTGTGGGGGAACACTTTCTCCGGCTGCACGCCTGCCGCTCCGCATAGTTCCTTCATTTCCCTCCATATATTGCTTCTGTTCACAGGTCTGCCTGTGCGGGTTGTGAATACCGCTCCGGCGGTCTTTTTTTGATTCTTCAGATAGCGGATCAGCAGCTGCCGAAGCTTCTGCGGCAGAAATACGGTGCGCCGCTTACCCTTGCAGTCCACTCTGGCATAACCGGTCCTGGCAGCCTCCACAGTGATATACTGAAGCTCCGATACGCGGATTCCTGTGGCACAGATGGTCTGCAGGATCAGGGCCAGCCGCCTGTCCCCCTTTTTATCCGCAGCTGTCACCAGACGGTGATACTCCCCCCGGTTCAGCTCCCGCTCAGGACGGGCGAACAGCTCTCTCTGAATCCGCAGCAGCCTCACCCTTCTGTCACCCATGCCTGCAAATGCCAGATAGCCGTTGGCCGCGGCCAGCATGGAGTTAACTGTGGCGGGGGCGTAACGGTCCGACAGGTGCTCCTTCCATCCAATCATCTCGGACTTGGTGAGGGTCCTGCCTTCCAGATAGCCTCCCAGCGCCCTGAGATCCCGAAGATATTTTTCAATGGTTGGCCGGCTGCGCTCCTGATCTCTCAAATAGGCTGCATACCGCAGAATTCCTTCAGAGCTAAGGGATTGAATCTTAGTCACATTTCTCATAACAGCGTCTCCTTTTTCGAATTTACTGTTATTGTACCGGATTCGAGTCATTCCATCCCCTTGGGGGGATTAATTTATTTGCCCTGTCTCATCCGCGGGCACAACGATGAACCGCACGCAACGATGAACCGCACGCTTTGCGAGCGCTTCACCGCGCACAATAAAAGAAGGGCTGCACACGGTTGTTGTCCGTATACAGCCCTTCATCTTATGCTTCTTAATTCTTATGCTTCTTATTCTTCCACTTCGTCTTCGCCAACCAGCTCATCGTACTCCTGGGAATCCAGCAGCTCGTCAAATTTGTCGGCAACGATCTCGTATTCATCATCGTCCTCGATGTTGTCCAGGGTAGGCTCTCCGTCCTCGCTCTCGCTGTAACGGTACAGGTAAACTTCCCCTTCCTCCGAATCTGCGCCATCCACAGGAAGAAGTGCGATGTACTCCCTCTCGCCTGCGGTAAAGATTGTCAGTACAACACACTCCACCTCTGTATCATCATCCAGAGTGAGGGTGACTGTCATCTCCTCCTGCTCTTCTTCTTCATTCAGATTCTTCTCATCTGCCATGTTTTAGTACCTCTCTTAAATTGTAGTTGTAAACATTTGCCCATGCCTACACTTTATCAAACAATGGGCAAAAAAGCAAGTTAATATTCTATGCCTTTTCTGGCCTCAATCCCACGGCTGTAGGGGTGTTTCACGGCCCGCATTTCCGTCACATAGTCAGCTGTTTCAAGCAGCTGTTCTGAAGGGTTCCGCCCGGTCATCACCACCTCAAGTCCCTCCGGTTTATCCCGCAGGGCTTTAAACAGCGCCTCCCCGGACACAAAGCCCCCGCTGACAACGGACATCATCTCGTCAAATACTACCATGTCATAGTCCCTGCACGCCTCGTCCCAGCATTTTGCAAACAGGGCGCTGTAATACTCCGCTGCCTCTGCCTTCTGTTCACTGGTCATATTCCATGAAAAGCCAAAGCTTTTTGTGCATGGCACCAGATGTATGGCGGGTATGGCTTTCAGGGCCGCAACCTCACCGGAGCTGTCGGTCTTCATAAAACGGACTACCATAACCTTTAGCCCGCTCCCCGCAGCGCGCAGGGCCAGGCCCAGGGCCGCTGTGGTCTTACCCTTGCCGTCTCCGCAGTAGATATGCACCAAACCTGTCATTCTTCCTCAGCCTCCTTCACGAATCGCGAAACCTCCTGCTTCTTGTGGTAGCGCTCTTTTACATAGTAGATGTGCAGCCTGTCCCTGGCCCTGGTCATGGCCACGTAAAACATCCTGCGCTCCTCCTCCAGATCAGCCTTCAGCACTGCCTTGTGGTGGGGCGTCACCCCCTCGTTGGCGTCCAGAATGAACACCACGCGGAATTCCAGGCCCTTGGAGCTGTGCATGGTCATCAGGCTGACGCCCTCCTTTTTCTGCTGCCGGTGCAGGGACTGGGCCGCCAGTTTCTCACGGTACTGGTCCATGTAGTGCTGCCACTGTTCCATGGTTTCATAACCTGCTGCGCTGTCCTGGAGCTGGTCCAATATCTCCCGCAGCTCCTCGTAATCCAGGGACCGCTCCCTGGCGTAGTCCCGGATATAGTCGTCGTATCCCACCGCCTTGCGGATATAGTTCACCGCCTTGGAGGGAGACATGGTCCTGATGCTCCTGAGATCGTACTCCAGCCGCTCCACCCTGTCCATCATCCACTCCTTATCCTGATAGAAGGATTTAACAGACTCCAGGCTGATGGTGTGCCCGTCCAGGGCATCCCTGCTGATATAGCGGATGGGACGGTTGATGATGCGCAGCAGATTGGCCCGGTCCATGGCTCCCCCGGCCGCCCGTATATACGCCAGCAGATCCCGGGCAATCCAGTGGTCATAGAGATTGGGCAGGGTGTCCCGCATGTGGAACGGGATGTTATATTCCATCAGGATCTCCACCAGCAGCCTGGGGCCCATGTTGGTCCGGTACAGCACGGCGATGTCCTCGTAGTCCACCCCCAGCCTCTGGTAATCCCTCAGCTGGGTGGCAATGGCCCTGGCCTCGGTTCTGGGGGTATCCCACATTTTAACAGCCAGGCAGCGGCCAGGTCCCCTCACATCCCGGATAGTCTTGGCAAACCGGGTCTCGTTGTGGCGGATCACCCGGCCTGCGGACTCAATGATCTCCCTGGTGGACCGGTAGTTGGTATCCAGAAGGATCTTCACGGCATCAGGATAGTCCCGCTCAAAACCCAGCATGATCTCAGGCCTGGCTCCCCTGAAACGGTAGATAGACTGGTCGTCGTCTCCCACAATGAACAGGTTGTTCTCCGGGCGGGCCAGCATCCGGATAATCTCATACTGAATCCGGTTGATATCCTGGAACTCATCAATTAGTATGTACCGGTATTTCCTCTGCCATGCCTGCAGGATGTCCGGGCGCTGCCCAAAAAGGTCATGGCACATTACCAGCATATCGTCAAAATCCAGCAGACCGCTCTTCCTCAGCCGCGTCTCATAGCCCCGGTAAAACTTTTTAAAGATCTCCTCCGGGCAGTTCTTGGCGTAGTAATGGTTTAAATCCAGCATCTCCCCCTTGACCACGCTGATCTCGCTCAACACGCCGGAAATGAACTCATTCTCATCCTCCATTTCCAGCTCATACTGCGCCAGCATTTCCCGGATAAACTCTGTGCGCTGCTCCTCCTTCACAATGCTGCCGGCATCGTAGCGGTAGGCCAGTTTGAGGATCAGAAAAAAGACAGAATGAAAGGTCCCGAAGGCGGGTTTTTTACATCCTGTCTGTGCCATTGCTTCGTAGCGTTCCTGCATTTCCCGGGCCGCGGCCCGTGTAAAGGTTATGACCAAAATGGAGGAGGGGTCTGTTCCCTGCTCCTCCACCAGATACCGGATGCGGTTGGTAATTACCGTGGTCTTGCCGGAACCGGGGCCTGCCAGGATCAGGGCTGGCCCCTTTACATGCCGGATTGCCTGTAGTTGTGACTGATTAAAGGCCATCTGCATCCCGCCTTATGATAATTTTTCGATTCCCCTGCGGATTCTTGCCAGGGACTCTTCCTTGCCCAGAACCTCCATGATCTCCGTGGCACCGGCGGGCGTCATCTGCTTGCCGGACACTGCGGTGCGGATGGGCCACATCACAAAGCCGGTTTTCACCCCCGTCTCCTCCACATAGCCTGATATCAGGGCATACAGCGCGTCATTGGTATAGTCCTCATGTCCCTCCAGAAGCGGCAGCAGGTCGGTAAGCACCTTTAAGGAGGTCTCTGCATTGGTCTTCATCTTTTTGTGAGTGTACATGGCGCTGTCGTACTCAGGCAGTGCCTCGAAGAAATCAATGTGCTCTGCAATGTCCGGAAACACTTCAATTCTGGTCTTAACCATGGCGGCTATCTTCTTCAGATCCAGATCTTTCTTTATAACTTTCTGGATAAAGGGCCTGGCCATCTCATAGAATGTGTCCAGATCCATGGCCTTCATATACTCGCTGTTCATCCATTTAAGCTTAACCATGTCGAACACAGCCGGGGATTTGCTCATACGGCGGTAATCGAAGTCTTTCACCATCTCCTCCAGAGAGAAGATCTCCCGGTTGTCCTCAGGGGACCAGCCCAGCAGCGCCACATAATTCACAACCGCCTCGGAGATAAAGCCCTGCTCCAGCAGATCCTCAAAGGAGGAGTGGCCGCTGCGTTTGCTCAGCTTGTGGTGGTTCTCATCCGTAATCAGCGGACAGTGCACATACACCGGAACCTCCCAGCCAAATGCCTCGTAGAGGCGGTTATACTTGGGCGAGGAGGACAGATATTCATTGCCACGCACCACATGGGTGATTCCCATGAGATGGTCGTCCACCACATTGGCGAAATTATAGGTTGGGTAGCCGTCGGATTTGATCAGCACCATGTCGTCCAGCTGGGCGTTGTCCACAGTGATATCGCCGTAGATCTCATCCTGGAAAGTGGTGGTTCCCTCTGTGGGGTTATTCTGACGGATCACATATGGTAACCCGGCCTTTAAGTTAGCCTCCACCTCTTCCCTGGTCAGGTTCAGGCAGTGCTTGTCGTAGGACATGATCTCCTCGCCGTTGACAGTGCGGCGCAGGGATTCCAGCCGCTCCGAGGTACAGAAACAATAGTAGGCCTCGCCCTTGTCCACCAACTGCTTGGCATATTCCATATAGATGCCTGCTGCCTGGCGCTCGCTCTGGACATAAGGCCCGCAGCCCCCGTCCTTGTCAGGTCCTTCATCATGAACCAGGCCTGTGTCCTCAAGGGTCCTGTAGATGATCTCCACCGCGCCCTCCACAAAGCGCTCCTGGTCCGTATCTTCAATACGAAGCAGGAAATCTCCCCCCTCGTGCTTAGCGATCAGATAAGCGTACAACGCTGTTCTTAAGTTTCCCACATGCATCCGGCCGGTGGGGCTGGGGGCATATCTTGTCCTTACTCTGCTCATTTCGGTTTCTCCTATATTTCTTTTTCTGTTTCTCACAACATTATATACCGAAGGTAAAAAAAAGACAATGCCTGTTTTGTACCCAGGCATTGTCTCTTAAGAAATCTTATTTCATCATTGCTTTATCCAGATCGCTCTCCATCTTGGGCATATCAACGGGCATCCAGCTAAGCTTGGTCTTTCCGCTGACATCGACTTTCATCTTCTCCATCTTGATGGTGATTTCGCTCTCCTCGGTGGGCTCCATGGCGCTTACCTCGGCAACATAGTCCTTCATGAACTGCTGCATGAACTTCATGGTTGCTTCCTCGTCGCCTGTTGCAAGAGCCATCTGAGTCTCCTCGTCAACCTCTGTGAGAGCCTTCTCCTGCAGTTCTGTGGTGATCTTCTCAACCTCTGCGTAGGTATAGCCCTTTACCTTCAGAACAACAGTGGTCTCTTTGCTGCTCTGCTCGGTGATCTCAGCGGTACAGGTCATTCTGGTGAGAAGTCCCATCAGCTGATCGGTCATCTCCTGGATTTCCTCATCGGTAAAGTCGATTCCTGCATTTGTGAACTCCTGCTTGAACTCGTCAACGAAATCGGTGGACTCGCCGCCCTCGATCAGGGACTTTCTTACGTCCTCCTCGGATGCAAAGCCCAGAAGGTCCTTCATTGGAACTGCATCATCCTTCACTGCCAGATCATACAGAGCGGTAGCTACCTGGTCTGCCGGTACAAGTTTCTGCTGGCAGCCTGTCAGAAGAAGGCTGCAGGCTGTTACTGCTGTCAATACAGCTGCTGTTAATACTTTTCTTAATTTCATTTCTCATTCTCTCCTCTTGTATATTAATCCTATTTGGATTTTTCTGTGGTTACGGCCAGATCGCCTGGCTTCATGCTCAGGTTGATTCTGCCCATCTTGTCAACTTCAATGACCTTTACAGTCACCTCGTCGCCTACATTCACTACATCTTCAACCTTGTCAACCCGCTTGTCGGACAGCTTGGAAATGTGAACCATACCATCCTTGTTGGGAGCCAGCTCCACGAATGCGCCGAAGTTCATCAGACGTACCACCTTACCGGTGAATACCATGCCTGCGGTGATCTCCGTCACAATGCCCTTGATGATGGTAACTGCGCGGTCAATCATCTCCTGATCGGTGCCGCACACGGCAACTGCACCGTCATCGGTGATATCGATCTTCACTCCGGTCTCCTCGATAATCTTGTTGATTACCTTGCCCTGCTTGCCTACCACATCGCCGATCTTGGTGGGATCGATCATGACCTGAACGATCTTAGGCGCATACTGGCTCAGATTCGCTCTGGGCGCGGAGATAACCGGCTCCATCACGTCTTCCAGAATGTGCATTCTGGCTTCTTTGGTTCTGGCAATCGCCTCCTCGATGATAGATTTAGTCAGGCCATGGATCTTGATATCCATCTGAATGGCAGTGATGCCGTTCTTGGTACCCGCTACCTTAAAGTCCATATCGCCGAAGAAATCTTCCAGGCCCTGGATGTCGGTCAGTACCAGATAATCATCGTCCGTGTCACCGGTCACCAGTCCGCAGGAGATACCTGCAACCATCTCTTTGATGGGCACGCCTGCTGCCATCAGGGACAGGGTGGAAGCACAGATACTGGCCTGGGAGGTGGAACCATTGGATTCCATGGTCTCAGACACAGTGCGGATTGCATATGGGAATTCCTCAGGAGTGGGCAGTACAGGCACAAGTGCGCGCTCTGCCAGAGCTCCATGGCCGATCTCACGGCGTCCTGGTCCTCTGCTGGGCTTAGTCTCGCCTACGGAGAAGGAGGGGAAGTTGTAGTGGTGCATATAGCGCTTGGTGGTCTCGTTTGCGTCCAGGCCGTCGATCTTCTGAGACTCTGACAGGGGAGCCAGGGTGCAGGCAGTCAGAATCTGGGTCTGTCCGCGGGTAAACATGCCGGAGCCATGAACTCTGGGCAGCAGGTCAACCTCAGCAGCCAGGTGGCGGATCTGGGTGATCTCACGGCCGTCGGGACGCTTGTGATCCTTTAAGATCATCTTGCGGACAGTCTTCTTCTCATACTGGTAGATAGCCTCATCCAGCACGTTCAGCCACTCTTCGTTGCCGGCAAATGCCTCTTCAAGACGGGTGGTAACCGCGGCGATATTGCCCTCACGGGTCTGCTTGTCGTCGGTAAATACGGCTACTTCCATCTCAGCAGGAGTAACGATCTCCTTGATAGCTGCAAACAGTTCTTCCGGAACCGCACAGCTCTCGTAGGTGTGCTTGGACTTGCCGCACTCAGCTACGATTGTATCGATGAATTTGATGACTTCCTGGTTTACTTCATGAGCCTTGAAAATGGCGTCCAGTACGATGGACTCCTTAACCTGGTTGGCGCCGGCTTCGATCATGATCACCTTCTCACGGGTGGAAGCTACGGTCAGAGCCAGATCAGATACCTTTCTCTGCTCAGCTGTGGGGTTGATAATCAGCTCTCCGCCGATCAGCCCTACCTGGGTGGTGGCACAGGGGCCTGCAAAGGGGATATCGGAAATGCTGACTGCGATAGCAGAACCCAGCATAGCGGTAAGCTCCGGGCTGCAGGTGGGATCTACTGACATCACGATATTGTCCAGGGTTACGTCATTGCGGTAATCCTTGGGGAACAGCGGACGCATGGGACGGTCGATCACGCGGCAGGTGAGAACGGAATTCTCAGAAGCCTTACCCTCTCTCTTATTGAAACCGCCGGGTATCTTACCAACGGAATACATCTTCTCCTCGTACTCTACGCTCAGGGGGAAGAAATCAATTCCCTCTCTGGGCTTGCTGGAAGCGGTAGCTGTGGACAGAATCACTGTATCGCCATAGTGCATAAATACCGCGCCGTTTGCCTGAGCCGCTACTCTTCCCACTTGGGCAGTGAGCTTACGTCCGGCCAGATCCATACTGAATGTTTTGAACATATGGTTGTCTCCTTTTTTATTTGATTTTATTTAACGCTGACAGAAGACACCGAAACTACTGATGTACGCACAATAGCGTATTAGCATTGTGCGCACATCAGCGGTCTCGGAGTAACCCTCTGCCAGAAGTTGCCAGATCTGCAGCAGCGAACCCTTCGCCGCGTGCAGCGGTCACACCCGCGCTTTACACGGGAACCACCGTCTTCGATGCAAAATAGGGTGGAGTTACGCTCCACCCTAGAACTGCAATTACTTTCTGATTCCTAACTTTTCAATTAAGGAACGGTAGCCTTCCAGGTCGCTCTTCTTTAAGTAATCCAGAAGTCCCCTTCTCTGTCCAACCATCATCAGAAGTCCTCTTCTGGAGTGATGGTCTTTCGGGTTCTTCTGAAGGTGATCGGTTAATTCTGTGATTCTCTCTGTTAAGA